>JAVXUB010000071.1:0-3408 GCA_036642315.1 Bacilli bacterium | reverse complement strand
AAATTTACAATAAAATTGTGAGAGAAATTATTTCCCCCACATATGTTATACACCCGTAATTGAAATTCTAAAAAAATCAAGTTCAACATTTAGTTTTTCTGCAAATATTGGTATTGTACCAACTTCAGATATACCCTCAAAAATCATTGCAACACTAGCAAAAAAAGATTCTTTTATTTCTGGTGAATGCATTATTAATAGATGTTTTTCATTATCAGTATCCAGTTCAATTTGATCACCAGATTTTGAAAAAATATAATTATTTTTTTATACATTCTAATAAATTCTTTATAATTATTTAATAATATATTAGGTGAATGCGTTAAAATAATTAATTGTCCTAACATAAGAAAATTTCCTTTCTAGATTATTGCTTATTTTTCAAACTTTCATATACATACTTAAACATAGATTTCATAAAGTCTTCCATATATCCTTCTTCTGCCATCATTTTTTCAAACATTTCTGAATTTTGTCGATATCGTTTAAATGCTTTCTTTTTAAACTCATCATCATATACTTTTTTAAACTCTTCTGGATTATTATTTTTTGCATATTGTACCATTTTTTCGTCATCAATGAAATCTTGAGTTATTTGCTCCATAACTTTATCCATATTAGTAAATTTAGTATGATATTTATCATTAATTCTTTCAATTATTGTACTTAAATTTTCTTCATCTTCTTCATCTACTTTTCCAATACTTCCTGTAGCAGAATATAGTTCGCCTTCTTCTTTTACTAAAAAGATTGAACCTTCATAGTTTTTTTCTAGTCTGTAATATTCTAATCCAATTTTTCTATCTAAAGATGTATTGGTAGAATGTTCTTTAGGTAATACTTGATTTAAGTATTTACAAAAAACATATTTTTCTTGAATGTCTTTATCCATCATTCTAACAACTTGTACAATAAATGAATATATTCTTATAAATGCTTGTAGTGTAGATTTAAATTCTTTTTGTTCTTCCTTATCCATATCAACATATTTAGTTCTTGCAGGGTGTAGGTAATGGTTTAATAATTCCATATTATCATCTTTACTATAATAGGTTTTAGCAAATTCATGTACTTCTTCCTCATTAAAAATTCTATATGCTTCGACTCTCTTATAAATACTATATACCATATTAGGATCTGCACCACTTTGTAATGTAGTTCCTTGATAATAAGGTTGAAATGCTGTTTGAATATCTTCTGCAGTATTAACAAAGTCTAATATAAATGTATCAGTTTTACCTAAGCAAGTTCTATTTAATCTTGATAAAGTTTGAACTGCTTTGACTCCAGATAATGGTTTATCTACAAACATAGTATGTAATAAAGGTTCATCAAATCCCGTTTGATACTTATCTGCAACTATTAAAACATTATAATCTTCATTAAATCTTTCTGGAAGTTGATTTTCTTTTATTTCTTTATTGTTACCTTTATAATCAATATTTAGTTTTGGTTCAGTATATGTATCATTTCCATCTCTTATTTCTCCAGAAAATGCAACTAATACATCTACATTTTCAAGATTATTATCTTTAATATATTTTCTAAATTCTTTTAAATATCTTACTGCATGCAATCTTGATGATGTTACAACCATAGCCTTTGCTTTACCATTTATTTTATATTGTGTAGTATTTAAAAAATGTTCTATCATAATGGCTGCTTTTTGACTTAAATTATGTGGATGTAATGATTCAAATCTTGCTATGGCTTTCATACCTTTTGAAGATTTTAATTTTTCATCGGATTCTGCAGTCTTAACGATTTTATAATACATATTGTATGTCATATAGTTTTTTAATACATCTAAAATAAAGCCTTCTTCTATTGCTTGTTGCATAGAATAAGTATGATATGGTTTATATGTTCCATCATTTTGCTTTACTCCAAATATTTGCAAGGTCTTTTCTTTTGGAGTTGCAGTAAATGCAAAGAAAGACATATTAGCATGCAACCCATGAGAAGCTAGTTCATTTAATAATACCTCATCTTCATCTGGTCTATTTGCTTCTTCACAAAGTTCTTCTCTTGCATATTTTTCTAATATTTCTTCTGTATTGCCTAGTCCCTCTTTTAGTTTTGATGCACTTCTACCAGTTTGTGAAGAATGTGCTTCATCTACTATTAGAGCAAATGTTTTCCCAATGCTATTTATTTCTGAATAAATAACTGGGAATTTTTGCAAAGTTGTAATTATGAGTTTTTTACCATCATTTATTGCTTTTAATAAATCTCTAGATGATTTATTTTTATCAATCTTTTCTACAGTACCGTCTACATGATCAAATTGATAAATAGTATCTTGTAATTGATTATCTAATACTTTTCTATCGGTAATAACAATTACTGAATCAAAAATTTTATTATTATTTTTATCATGAAGACTAGATAATCTATATGATAACCACGCTATTGAATTAGATTTTCCAGAACCTGCACTGTGTTGTATTAAATAATTCTTCCCACTACCATTTTTCTTAACATCTGCAACTACTTTGGAAACTACATCAAGTTGATGATATCTAGGAAATATCATTTTTCCAGTTTTCCATGATTTCTTTTTATCATATTCTAAATGCATATATTTTTGAACAATTTCAAATAGCATATCCTTTGTCAAAATATTTTTCCATAAATAAGCCGTTCCAAATCCATTTTCATTATTAGGATTTCCAGCTCCACCAACATTACCTGCTCCATTGCTTCCTTGATTAAATGGCAAAAAGAAAGTTTTTTCGTTATTTAATCTAGTTGTCATTTTACATTCAAACAAATCAACTGCAAAATGAATTAAACTTCTTTCGTTAAATAAAAATATTGGTTCATTACAATCTCTATCTTCTCTATATTGGCTTACAGCATTATTTACATCTTGTCCTGTATATTGATTTTTTAATTCCATAGTTACTAGTGGAAAGCCATTTATAAATAATACAACATCTAAACTATTGTTATTATTTATTGAATAGTGCAATTGTCTAACACATTCACAATAGTTTAAGTTATATAATTCAACAGTATCCGTATTTATACTTGTTTCAGGTTGGAAATAGATCAATTTAAATTCTAGTCCATTTAACTTTATCTTACCTCTTATTGTTTCAAGTAATCCAAATTCTTTAATTTGTTTTTCTATCATTTTTAAAAAGTAATCTTTAGTAATATCTCCATGAATAGCAACTAACTTATTCCAATTTTTTTCCTGGGTATTTTTAATAAAAGTTATTAAAATATCTGGTTTATAACCTTTAAGAGAGTCATAGCCTATTTCATTACTTTTAATATAACCACCTTTTGTAGTTAAATATTCTTCAATCTTTTCTTCTAATTTTATTTCTCTGGTATTCATAGACTACACCTCTTTCTTTCCAGTTACTACTTCATATATTAATGATTTTTTGTATTCTT
>JAVXUB010000070.1:0-3428 GCA_036642315.1 Bacilli bacterium | reverse complement strand
AGTAATAATCCTGTAAATAGAAGAAAAGTATTTGATGAAGCTTGTGGAATATCTAAATATAGATATAAAAAACAGGAATCTGAAAGAAATCTAAAAAATACTAAAGAAAACTTAAATCGAATAGAAGACATTTATATTGAAATAGAAAATCAACTTAAGCCTTTAGAAAGTCAACAAAGAAAAGCTATAAAGTATTTAGAAATAAAAGATAACTTGAAAGTTTTAGAAGTTAACAGTTATATAAAAGAAATTGAAGAACTTGATATACAAGTAGATGAGTCTATAAAACATAATAACTTATTATTAGAACAAAGTGAAGATATTAAAGTTAAAAAAGAAGCTCTAGATGATTCTTTAGTTAAATCTAATGAAGAAATTGAATCTATAGACAACAAGATAAATAAAAATATCGAGTATACTAATACAATTAAAGGTGTAATAAATAAAAAGTACTCTGAACTTAGTGTTCTTAATGAAAAAATAATAAATTGTGAGAGTGATATCAAAAGACATACAATTGAAATTACTAACATAAATGAAAAATTAGGTAATAATCAAGCAGAGCTTTTAAGTTTAGAAAAAAATAAAGAAAATGCATTTGTAAATTTAAACAATATAAAATCTGAAATAGATGAAGTAAAATTAAATAATAAAAATAAGAAATCAAATATAAGTGAATTAGCACAAGAAGTTGAGAACTTAAAAGATGAAATTATAAATTTATTAGATATGAAACAAAATAGTGCTAATAAGCTATCAACTTTAAATGCGAATATAGAAAATATTGAGAAAAGAACTGAGAATATAAACCTAGATATAAAAATTATAGAAACAAATATTTCAAACAAAAAAGATGAAATAAGAAACTATAACCTAGATAAAGAAGAAAAATTGAAATTAATAGAAAAACTAAGAAAAGATTACTCTGAACTGAGCACTAAAATAAATTCTCTAAAAGAAGAATATAAAAATTTAGATAATAATATTCAAGGATCAAAACTTAAATTAAATGAATATAATTCGAAATTAAATATATATATAGATATGGAAAAGCATTATGAAGGATTTAATAAGGGTGTAAAAGAGGTATTGAAAAATAAAAGTTTAGAAGGTATATATGGAGCACTAGGACAAGTCATATCATCTTCTAAAGAATATGAAAAAGCATTAGAAGCATCTCTTGGAAGTTACATGCAAAATATAATAACTAAGGATGAGACAAGTGCGAAATCTGCTATTAATTATTTAAAGAACAATAATTTAGGTAGAGTTACATTTTTACCTTTAAATATAATCAAATCAAATAAAATAGATAAAAAAATGATAAAAAGCTCGACTGAATACATTGGAATAGCGAGTGATTTAGTTAAGTTTGAAGAGCAGTATAAAAACATAGTAGAAAACGTATTAGGAAGAACTATAGTTATAAGCAATATGGATGAAGCTATAAAGTTTGCTAGAGAAACTAATCATAGATACAAAGTTGTAACGTTAGATGGAGAAATACTTAATCCAGGTGGGTCTTTAACTGGAGGAACGATAAGAACTAATGGAAATATACTTTCAAGAAAAAGGCTTATAGAAGAGTTCCAAGAAAAGTTAGTATCAGAAACATCATCGTTAAAATCATTAGAGCAAGGTAGAGTTAAAATACAAGAAGATATTAATTTAGAAGTAGAAAAACTGGAAAGTATAAAATTAGAATTAAGTGAAAATGACAAAAATCTAATTTTTATAAACACTAGTATGAAAAGCTTAAATGATGAATTGATAAATTTAGAAAATAACTTATCGAAGTTACACAATGAAAATAAGAGTTTAGGTGAAAACTTAGAATATACTTTAAATAAAACAAGTTCATTAAAAGATGAGATAAGTAAAATAAAAGAAAAGCATATGTCTAATAAAAGCAACATAGATAAATTAAATATAAAACTTAAGGAATCAAACAATATTTATGAAGTTGATAAAAATAAGTTTGATGACTTAAATTTAGAACATGTTAAATTAAATCAGATATACGAAACTATACTTAAAGATATAGAAAGAATAACTAATGATACTAAAATTCAAAAAAATGAATTAGAAATAGTTAAAAAGCAACTTGAAGATAGTAAATTAAATAAAATTAAAATACAAGAACAAGTTAAAATTGAAACATCAGAAAAAGAAAACTTAGAAAATCAACTTATAGATGAAAATAAAAAGTTGAACTTGCAAAGAGAACAAAAGGAATCTATAAAAATAAAAAGAGAAAATATAGCTTTAGAATTAAAAAATATAGATAGAAAATATATAGAAGTTAAGGAAAGTCTTTTTAAGATAGAAAATAAAATAGAAAGATTAAAATCATCTAAAGAAAACTACGTAGTAAAATTATTGGAAGAATATGAAGTAACTTTAGAAGAAGCTATAAATTTAAAAGATGAATCTGTAATTATAGATAAAAAACAATTAGAACTTTTAAAGAAAGAATTAAAAAGTTTAGGAAATGTAAATTTAGACTCTATAAAAGAATATGAAGAAATAAAAGAAAGATACGATTTTTATAGTGAACAAAAGAAAGATCTAGAAGAATCTATAGATGTAATCTACAAGCTTATAAAAGAACTTGAAGATAATATGAAAAAAGAATTTAATGAAAAGTTTACATTGATAAATGAAAACTTTAAGGTTGTATATAAAAAGTTATTTGGTGGAGGTACCGGTGAACTTAGAATAGTAGATAAATTAAATATACTAGAAAGTGATATAGAAATAGTTGCACAACCACCAGGTAAAAAGATGAAAAATCTAAATCTTTTATCAGGAGGAGAAAAAGCACTTACAGCAATAAGTATATTATTTGCTATACTTTTAGCTAAGCCTACACCTTTCTGTATACTAGATGAAATAGAAGCTCCACTAGATGATGCTAATATATATAGATTTGGGGAATTCTTAAAAGAATTATCTAAGGATACTCAATTTATATCTATAACGCATAGAAGAGGGACTATGGAAATTGCTGATTATATATATGGAGTTACAATGCAAGAAAAGGCGATTTCTAAAGTTATAAGTCTTAAACTGAAAGAAGCTAAACAATTAACACAAGATATAATATAAGGAGGATAGCTATGTTTAAGAAGTTATTCAAGTTTGGAAAGAAAAAAGAAGAAGAGATTGATATTGAAGAAAACAATGAAATTAAAGAAAATAATGAAGAGAACATAAATGAGGGTAGAGAAACAGAACAGGAACAAGTAGAAGTAGAGGAAGCTGTTGTTGAAGCTGTAGAATTTAAGATAGAACCAGTTGAACCTATAGAAGAAGTTATAGAAAATGATGAAAAAGAACTTGAAGTTGTAGAAACTATACAAAATGATATTTTAGAAGAAGAAGAAGAAGAAGAAGAAGAAGAAGAAGAAGAAGAAGAAGAAGAAGAA
>JAVXUB010000069.1:0-3435 GCA_036642315.1 Bacilli bacterium | reverse complement strand
CATATTCTTATCGCCTTCTTTATACCATTATAATACAAATGCTTTATTTAATAAAGAAATAGTTATATAATATTTTTATGTAAGGAGATATATATATGGAAAAAATATTATACGGAGATATTATTAAAGAAGAAAAAAGTGAAATACTACGTAAAGAAATAGATAAAATTAATAAGAAACTTAAACTAGTTGTAATTAGAGTTGAAGGAAATGATGCTAGTAAAGTATATGTAAATACAAAAAGAAAAGCTTGTGAAACTTTAGGTATTTTATTTGAAGAAATTGTCTATAATAATAATGTTCATCAAGAAGAAATTATTGATAAAATTAAACATTTAAATAGTGATAATAGTGTTACATCTGTTTTAGTTCAACTTCCACTACCAAACCAACTTGACACATATAGTATTATAAATACTATAGATTATAAGAAAGATGTAGATGGACTTACTTATACTAATATAGGACTTCAATATTTCAATAAAGGAATAACACCCTGTACTGCTAAAGGAATAATTTCTATGCTGAATTATTATGATATAGATTTAGAAAGTAAAAAAGTTCTTATAATTAATAGAAGTAACTTAGTTGGTAAACCTTTAATACCACTACTACTTAATAAGAATGCAACTATTACAGTAGCTCACTCTAAAACTACAAATTTAAAGGAACTAACATTATCTAGTGATATTATTATTACAGCAGTTGGAAAACCTAACTTTATAACAAAAGACATGGTAACTCCATCATCTATTATTATAGATGTTGCTATGAATAGAGTTAATGATAAACTAACAGGAGATGCTTCATTTGATGAATTAAAAGACTATATTACTTCTATAAGCCCAGTACCAAAAGGAGTTGGTCCTATGACAGTAATAAGTATAATTGAGAATATAATAGACTGTTATAAATTACAAAATAATTTAGCACTTACTATTGACAAGTGCTAAAATAGTGATATAATTATTAATGAAAGGAGGGAAATGCATGAATTTATTACCAAAAAGATTTTACTTAGATGATATGTTTGATAATTTCTTAACTAAGGATGAAAGCAATATGAAGTGTGATATCTATGAAAAAAATGGTTTGTACCACATAGAGATGGATATCCCTGGTTTCGATAAAAATGACATTAACATTGAATGTAAAAATGGATATTTAAAAATTAATGCTTCTAAAAAAACTGAGAAGAAAGAAGAAGATAAAAACTATATTAGAAAAGAAAGAATTTGTGGATCTTACTCTAGAGAATTCTATGTAGGAAAAATAGATGAAGAAAAAATAGATGCTTCTTTCAAAGATGGAATTCTTAATATTATTGTTCCTAAAGAAGAAGAACAAAATAATAAAAGAATTGAAATTAAATAACACAGTAAAATGATGCAATCCAATTTATAAAACATCAACAAAAAAGCATTAAATGAAAAAGATGATTTTAATTAATCATCTTTTTCATTTAATACTTTTTCAATCTCATTAATTAGTTCTTCTTTATTAGGAATATAATAAGTATAAGTTGATGCAAATAGCCTATTAGACAGTCCACCTAAAGCATATTCCATAGTTACTTCTTTTTTTCCTTTACAAAGAATAATACCTATAGTTTCATTGTCATAATCATCTCTTATTTCTTTATTATAATAATTAATATACATATTCATTTGACCCGCATATTCAGGTTTCATATCTGTCATTTTTAAATCAATTATTACATAAGACCTTAATATTTTATTATAAAAAACTAAATCAACATAGTAATGGGTATTATTATCAAGTGTAATTCTAACTTGATTCCCAACATACATAAAACCTTTACCTAATTCCATTAAAAATGATGATAAGTGATTAATTAAACTCTTTTCTAAATCACTTTCTAACAAATCTTTTTCTTCTTTAATACCTAAAAATTCAAATACATAAGGTTCTTTTAATATATCAGTAGGATTACTAATTGTATGTCCTTTTTTTGATAACTCATATATTTTTTTCTTGTTTGTATTTCCTTCAGATAATAGTAATCTTTGAAATAATGAAGAATCTATTTGTCTTTTTAGTTCCCTTTTAGACCATTTTGAATTAATACATTCTTTTTCATAAAATTTTCTTTCATCCTCATCATCTATATAGATTAAGTAGCAATAATGACTCCAACTCAAATTTCCAGCCAGTGGCTGGCAATTCTGGTATTTATTATAAAATAATCTCATATTTTGAAGATTAGATCTACTGAATCCTGTACCATACTTGGTAGTTAATTTTTTAGATAACTTTAACAATATTTCTTTACCATATTCAGCATATATATTTCCTTTTTGCTCTTTTTCTATTATTATTTTTCCTATAGTAAAGTAGGTATTTACTAGAGTATCATTAATTTGATAAATCATTTTTGTTTTGTTTTTTATAATAATTTGTTCAATTTCATTAAATAATTCATTTATCAACATCTCATTTTTATCTACTTTTTCTAATGTATTTGTTTGCATATTTAGCATCTCCTTTCTTAATTAGGCAAATCGTATCTGGCTAATCCTACAAATAAACAATAATACTATTTTATCATAGAATTGCCAGCCAGTGGCTGGCAATTCTATAATTCAAAATCGTTTCTATTCTTTTCTATAGTAGAATAGTTTTTAATATCATCAAAAGTATCACTATCTATTGCTCCATGTTCATATAAATCAATAGAAAATTCTTGATATTTTTCTTTATCATGCCATCTAAATAATCTATTTTTAATAAAGTTAATGATCTTTAAAAATTTATTCTTCCATTTGTTAGGTTTACATTTTAAACTCAAGTTATCATCTTTTAAAATTTTGAAGTTCATTATCAACATTTTTTAGAACAATTGATAGTATTTGAATAGTTTTATATTCTTTTAAATCAAAAGCTCAATCAATATATGGTTTTTTAATTTTATTTAATTTATCATTTTATTTTTATATTTCTTTTAATAATTCTTCTTTAGGTTCATCAAATTTTTGTTTAACCATTGGTAAGAAAAATTGATTAACTACTGAATCATATTCTACTAATTCGTTGATAAAATTATTAAAATAATTTTATATAATTGGAGCAAGCAACCGGAATCGAACCGGCATCCTAACCTTGGCAAGGTTATATTCTAACCATTAAACTATGCCTGCGTATAAATATATTAACAAAAAATTACTATTTTTGCAATATATTTAGTTTAATTTCTTTAATAAAATCGTAATATATGTCAGTTTTATCTTTTCTCATCTTATATTTAAGAATTAAAAGAACACTTATAATACTATGTATACTAAACCTCTTAATAGAGTATTTATCACATAGTTTTTCTATTAAATCTAATACATCTTCTTTATAATTAGTTAAATTCATAACTTCATTAGTTGGAAAATACTTATTAATTATCTTCTTATTTAATATACTACTGTA
>JAVXUB010000068.1:1773-3578 GCA_036642315.1 Bacilli bacterium | reverse complement strand
TATACAAGGAAAAAATATTTTAGATAATCAAGAGTTAAATAAATTTATTGAAGAAGTTTCTTCAATAAATTTAGAAGATTATAAAGAAAAAATAATTACAAATAATTGTAATGTATTACCATAAAAGAAAGAGTGAAGAAAAAATGATTACATTAAAAGATATAGCAGATAAAATATTTCCAAATATAAATGAAGATATTTCTTTATGGGAAAAAAAATATCCTGAAAGAAATCTTCCAAAAGGAGCAATAGTTACAAGGTTTGCTCCATCTCCTACAGGTTTTATTCATATGGGTTCTCTTTTAACTGCCTTTATTGCAAGAAAATGTGCAAAAGATACTAATGGAGTATTCTTTATTCGTATTGAAGACACTGATGAACTTAGAAGTGTTGAAAACGGAGTAAAAGGTATAATGGATAGTTTAAACCATTTAAACTTTAGTTTTAGTGAAGGAGTTGTTAGTGAATCTAATGAATTAGGTAACTATGGACCATATACTCAAACAAAAAGAAAAGATATTTATCATTCATATGCTAAATATTTATTAATAAATGATTTAGCGTATCCATGTTTTTGTTCTGAAGAAGACTTAGTTACATTAAGAGAAAAAGAAAGTTCTTTAAAAGAGCGAATTGGGTATTATGGTAAATATGCAATTTGCCGCACACTAACTAATGAAGAAGTAATGGAACGACTAAACAAAAATATACCATTTGTTATAAGATTTAAATCAACTGGTAAATTTGAAAATAAAGTAGTAGTAAATGATGCTGTAAAAGGAAAAATTGAATTTCCAGAAAATGATTTAGATTTAGTAATTCTAAAACAAGATGGAATTCCTACATATCATTTTGCTCATGTTATAGATGATCATTTAATGCGTACAACACATATTATTAGGGGAGATGAATGGTTAAGTTCAGTTCCTATCCATATAGACCTTTTTAATGCTTTAAAGTTTTCACTACCTATTTACGCACACCTTGCGCCAGTTTTAAAAGTAGATGGAAATGGAAAAAGAAAACTAAGTAAAAGAAAAGATCCTGAGGCATTAGTTAGTTATTATTTTTATTTAGGAATACCAAATGAAGCTCTTTATTTATACTTAATGACTATTGCAAATACAAATTTTGAAGCATGGTTCTTAAGTAACCCAGAAAAAAGTATTGATGAGTTTACATTTGATTTTAAGAAAACTAGCAAAAGCGGATCATTATTTGATATAGATAAATTAAATAATATTTCCAAAAACTTTATTAGTAAACTACCTGCAAATGATTTATATGACCGAGCAGTAGTTTATGCAAAAGAGTTTGATAATGAACTTTTAGATATGCTTTTAATAAATAGAGAACTAACAATTAACTTTTTTAATATCGAACGTAATCAAAAAAAACCAAGAAAAGATTATACTTCATATAAAGATATTAAAACTAAGATATGGTATTTATATGATGAATTATTTTTTAAAAATAATTCATCCATTACTTATGAAAATATACCTAAAACTACAAACTATAATATTGATTTATTGAGTGACTATATAAACTTTTATAATGAACTTGATACTAAAGAAGAATGGTATGAAAATATTAAAAAGTTAGCAGAAAAGTATAATTATGCAACTGAAGTAAGTATTTATAAAGAATCTATGGAAAGTTTTAATGGCCACATTGGAGATGTGTGTGAAATGATTAGAGCATCAATTACAGCATCCCTTACTACACCAGACTTATATGCTATATTAAAACTATTAACAAAAGAACAAATTTCAAAAAGAATAGCTTATTTTATTGAATATTTA
>JAVXUB010000068.1:0-1673 GCA_036642315.1 Bacilli bacterium | reverse complement strand
CTTATTTTATTGAATATTTAAAGTAGTCATGATAATATAACAATGGTTAAAGAAATTTAACCATATTGACCCGTTGGTGAAGTGGTTAAACACGCTGCCCTCTCAAGGCAGTATACATGAGTCCAAATCTCATACGGGCCACCAAATAGTTAACTAACCCCGTATTTATGGGGTTTTTATTTTACTAAACTTCCTTTTTATTATAGCTTTTTATGATGTTGACAATAAGTTATATAAACGGTATTATTAATTTAGTGATAAATCAAAAAAGGAGTAAATTATGAGTGTTGAAGAATTAGAAAGTCTAAGAATAAAAGGAAAAAATAAAATTATTATAGGAATTATTATATCAATAGCTTTAAGTGTAACTTTAGTTTTAATTACAAAATTAATACCTGCGTTGTTAATAGGATTTACGATTGGTATAATTATTACATTTATTATTAGCCATAAAACAACCGAACAATTTAAATTAGCTTTTAAAAAAACTTTTGTTTTAAAGACGTTAAAAGATGTCTTTAGTGATTTGGTATATGTACCAGAAAAAGGAATTGATGAGTCTGTAATTGCAAATACCCACATGATGGATATGGGAGATCGTTATTCATCAAATGATTATATATCAGGAAAATATAAGACTGTAAAAGTTGAAACTGCAGATGTCCATATTGAAGAAGAAGAAATGGACGTAGACGAAGATGGTAATACTTCTAGAACTTGGATTACTATCTTTATGGGTAGTTGGATGATATTTGATTTTAATAAATCATTTCAAGCAAATGTACAAGTATGTCAAAAAGGTTTTAGCAATGCAAGGTTAAGTAATTTCTTTGAAAAAACTAAATATAAAAAAATATTATTAGAAGATCAAGAATTTAATAATAAATTTTATATATATGCTCAAGATGAACATGATGCATTTTATATTTTAACTCCATCTTTAATGGAAAAACTAAAATATTTAGTAAATAATATAAAAGGAAGAATACTTCTTTGTTTTGTAGATGATAAACTTCATGTAGGAATAGAAAGTGGAAAAGATTCATTTGAGCATAGCATTTTCAAAAAGATAGATGAAGTAAAAATAATTGAATCAATTGGAAAAGAAATAATGGTTATTACAGATTTTGTTGATAAATTAAATTTGGATAATAATTTATTTAGAAAGGAGGATTAAAAATGGATACTTTATATATAGTATTAATAATTATTGGAGTTCTTGCATTAATTTTAGTAGTTTGGTTTATTTCAGTTTCAAATAAGCTTAATAGAGCAGTAGTTAAAATTGAAGAATCAAAATCTGGAATAGATGTTGCATTAACAAAAAGATATGATGT
The DNA here is from genome assembly GCA_036642315.1 of Bacilli bacterium. Classification (GTDB taxonomy): domain Bacteria; phylum Bacillota_I; class Bacilli_A; order RF39; family UBA660; genus Onthocola_B. Next base: position 336 of record JAVXUB010000068.1, on the reverse strand, counting down.
TCTTACTAAAATGATGGATGTTGTAAAAAGTTATACTAAACATGAAAAAGAAACTTTATTTGAAGTTATTAAACTTCGAAAAGATATGTCTTTAGAAGAAAAACAAGAAGCTAATTCAAAAATGACTAAAAATTTAGAAAAAATTAGTATTGTAGCAGAAAACTACCCTGAATTAAAATCAAGTGAAAACTATAAAACATTACAACTTTCTATATCTGACGTTGAAGAACATTTACAATCATCAAGAAGAATATATAATTCAAATGTATCATTATATAATCAAATGATTGTAACTTTTCCAAATAGCGTAATTGCAAAAAATAAAAATATGACAGC
>JAVXUB010000067.1:0-3612 GCA_036642315.1 Bacilli bacterium | reverse complement strand
AATTAAGTACTTTTTATTTCAATGTTTATTTGCTATAATTATCGGTAGGAAGATAAAAGGATGGTGTTTTATGAATTTTTCAGCAATATGGGATCTTTTTACAAAACTTATAGATATTTGTTTTGTTTGGATAGCGTTTTACTACATATTAAAAAATGTTAAAAATAACATAAAAATGGTATTGATAGTAAAAGGTGTAATAATAATTTTAATAGTAAAGGTATTAAGTGACATACTTAATTTATATACAGTAGGTGTTATTTTAGAATACGCTATACAATGGGGACCTTTAGCAGTTATAGTTATATTTCAACCTGAAATAAGAAGTGTTTTAGAGTCACTCGGTCGAACACAACTTTTAGGAAGACATAAAATATTAACTGTTGATGAAAGAGAAAAAGTTGTTTATGAATTAATGCGTTCAGTTGAGTATTTAAGAAAAAACAGAATTGGTGCATTAATTGTTATTGAAAGAGAAATATCTTTAGAAGAATATATTAGAAACTCTACTAAGGTATATGCTGATATATCAGACTCTTTATTAGAAACAATATTTTTTCCAAATTCACCACTTCATGATGGTGGAGTAATTATCCAAGGGGACAGAATTACATGTGCTGGTTCAGTTTTTAAAACTAGTATGAACCCAAATATTTCTAAAAGATTAGGGACAAGACATAGAGCAGCTCTTGGAATTGCTGAGGAAAGTGATGCTGTTGCTTTAGTTGTATCTGAAGAAACAGGACGCTTAAGTATCGCTGTTGATAGTGAGCTTCATTATAATCTAGAACCTGATGAGTTTAGAATGATGTTAATCGATCAACTAAGACCTAAGATGGAAGTATTCTTCGAAGCCGGCGAAAAAGAAAGCGATGGTGAAGAAAATGCGTAAGTTTTTACAAAAATTATATTCTATAATAGATAAGTTTATCGTAACTCCTATTAGTAGATGTGTATATTTCTTATCAAAGAAAATGAAAAAGAATCAAGGTAGACTTGATAAAATATTAAATAAACCAAACTTTTTAATTTATATGTCATTAGTTCTAGCTGTTGGTATGTTTTTATTAATTGATTCTAAAGTTATATCTTTAGTAGAAACAGAAGCAGAAGTTATAACAAATGTACCAGTAATTGTAAAATACAATAAAGAAGCATTTGTTATTGAAGGAGTACCTGAAACTGTCGATATTACTATAACTGGAAGAAAAAGTGATATATATTTAGCAAAACAATTAGGTGAATATGAAGTAATATTAGATTTATCAGATTATTTACCAGATTCTAAACCATATAAAGTTTATTTTACATATTCTAAATCAATTGATTCTTTAACTTATAAGCTTGATCCATCATATGTTCAAGTTACTATAAAGAATAAGGAAAGTAGTGTATTTTCACTATCACATGATTTACTTAATATAGATAAACTAGATAACAAATTAAATGTTAAAGGTGTTAACTTAAATAAGTCTGAAGTAGTAGTTAAAGGAAGCACAGATGCTCTTGCTAATATAGCAACTGTTAAAGCATTAATTGACCTTAATAAAGAGAAGTTTAAAGAAGCAGGTACTTATGACATTGATAACATTGAGCTCGTAGCGTACGATTCTAAAGGCTTAAAATTAAATAATATCGAGATAGTTCCAAAAACAACTAGTGCAACAATCGTCTTAGATAGTTATTCGGTAACCGTACCACTTTCAATAGAAACAACAGGGAAATTAGTAGCAGGTAAATCTATTGCATCCATTTTAATTAATGGAAACTCTAGTTATTCACTTACTATATATGGAGAAAAAGCAAGTATTGATAAAATAACTTCAGTACCTGTTACAATAAATGTTGATGGTTTAGGAACAGATGGAACTAAAACATATAATGTTACGATAACAAAACCAAATGGAGTAAGAGAAATGAGTTCAAAAAGTGTTACAATTACGGCAACATTTGGAGAAGAACAACAAAAAACAATTGAGATAGGTAATAACATAACCAAGAAAAACTTAGCAACTGGATTAAATGTTAATATTTTACCAAATCAAAAAGTTAGTGTTCAAGTAAAAGGTGTTGCATCAGTAATTGATAAAATAACAATTGAAGATATCAATGCTTATGTTGATTTATCTGGTCTTGGTGTAGGAGAACGTGAAGTTGAAATCAAAATTGATAGTAACAACCCACTAGTAACTTTTGTTGTAACAAGTCAGTTAAAGATTAAAATAACTAATGGATAAAAAAACTGGAAAAACCAGTTTTTTTTATTTCTCAACATCTTTAAAATGCATAAATAATATTCCAATGTTAATAAGTCCACATACACCATATACAGAATACATAATTTTTGGAATCATATCAGCATTTTTAAATAAAGATTCAATCAAGTTATAATCAAAAAAACCAATTAAACCCCAATTTATCGCACCTACTATTGTAAAAACTAACGCTATTTTTTGTATTGTTACCATATATACCATCCTTTAATTATAGTATGTATCATAAAAAAATAATTATTCATGTATATTTTAAAATTGATACCAATATATTTAAATAGAGAAGGGGTAACGGTAAATGAAAAAAAGAATATTTTTATTTCTATTTATTATGTTATTTATTAGTGGTTGTGGAAAATATAAAGTAAGTGATGCTGTAAAAGATTTTGAAAATAAAGTTGATAACAGTAAATCTTATAAACTAACAGGTACAATGGAAATAAGCAGTAGTGAAGAAGTATTTACTTATAGTTTAGAAGCATATCATTTAAAAGATGACTTTTTTAAAGTAATTTTAGTAAATCAAACTAATAACCATGAACAAATAATATTAAAAAATAATGATGGGTTATATGTTGTAACACCATCTTTAAATAAAAGTTTTAAGTTTGATAGCGTCTGGCCAGAAAATTCATCTCAAGCCTATTTATTAGGTAACTTAGTAAAAGACATGAAAAATGATTCTAAAATAGAAATGGAAGAAAAAGATAAAGGTTATATTATCAAAACAACAGTTAATTATCCAAACAATGAAGAAATGAAATATCAAAAAATTTATTTTAATGAAGATATGAAAATTGAAAAAGTAGAAGTATTTAATGAAAGTGATATAGTAAAAATTAAAGTAAACTTTAATAAAGTAGATTTAAAAGCTAAATTATCAGATGAAGACTTCGTTTTAGATGATTTAATTGATGAAGAAAAGACTAAACCAGAATGTAAAGATGATTCATGTGATAAAGAAACATCATCTACACTAGATAGTATTATATATCCTTTATATATACCAGCAAATACATACTTAAATAATAAAGAAACAGTAGAGTCTTTAAAAAGTGAACGGATAATATTAACTTTTAGTGGTGAAAAAAACTTTGTTATAGTAGAAGAAGCGGCAAAAGCAAGTAATGTTTTTGAAGTAATACCTATATATGGAGAACCACTTATGTTAAATGAAACAATTGGGGCTCTTAGTTCAAACTCATTAAGTTTTCAAGCAAACAATGTTGATTACTATATAGTAAGTAGTGATTTATCAACAAAAGAAATGATAAGTGTTGCAGCATCTCTTGGTAATACAACTTCAGTTGCAGGTGTAAAATAGACTTCGGTCTATTTT
>JAVXUB010000066.1:0-3640 GCA_036642315.1 Bacilli bacterium | reverse complement strand
ACTCAGTATTTATACATGGTATATTATATTTTTTTAATAACTTAAATTGTTCATATTTATTTAAATTAGGTTTTACTATTGATACATCATTAAATACTTTTATATTATTTTTAAGTAATGAATCAAGCCAATTGTTAAATTTAATAGAGTTATCTTGATAACCCCAAATTGATCTTATTATTAATGCATCATACTTCTTATAATCAAGAGATTCATCTTCCCAAGAAATAATATCTACGTTTACATTTAATTTATTTAAAGCATTTTTTAATAACCAATCTTCTTTTACTTTTAATACCCATTTATTACATGATACTATCGCTACACTTTTATTAAAGTTTTTTTTATGAGTTAAGACTACTATCATATTATTTAATTTTAATAACATAAACTTTATATTTCTGATAATTTTTTTTATTATTTTCTTCATATTAATTAAGTTCCCTAACACATTTATTTATAACTTTTAGGTTATATATTAATGCTTCTTTATTTAAACCAAAGTTTACTCTAGCTACTATTTCTTCTTCATTTGGCCATGACATACTTAGTCCCATTATATATTCAATTTTACCTTTCATATAAAGATATTTTAATAAATCAAATTCACTTTTAATTACATTGTTTTCATATTTTTTATTCTTTAATCCTGTAAAATCAATTATAGCAAAGAAGCCTGACTCTGGTATTAAACCTTTTTTGATACATACACCTGGTATTCCATTAAGTAAATTTTTTCTTATAACTGGGTCTTTTTCATATTGATTTATGTCTTTAGTTATTAATCTTTTAATATCTTGGTCTTCTATACTATCAAGTCCTTCTACTAAAGCTTTTAAAAGTAAAAAACGATATTTATATTCATCTATTATAGGTGGAAAATATTTTTTTATTTCTTTATATCTTTTATCAGTTCCATTAAATGCTCCGGCTAAACTAAAAGATTGTAACACAGGAATTGAATCCATATTTTGAAAAATTTGATTAGCTATTCCTTGAGCGATAGGAATTGGTGCAACTATAACACCTGCTCTAAAACTTGCTAGTCCATAAGACTTTGATAAACCAAATAAACTGATTGTATTATTAAAATATTTAGGAATACTAGCCATAGGTAACGCTAAATTATCTTGATCAAAAGTTAAATCACGATAGATTAAATCATCAATTACAAAAACTCCTTTTTCTAAACAGATATCTCCAATAGATTTTATTAAACTAATATTTTTAATTGACATAACTTTTCCTAATGGATTATGAGGATTCATATTTAAAAATGCAACTACTTTAGGTGTATAATCAAGTTTACCTTTAAATTTAGTTTTTAAACTTTTATTTATTTCATCGATTCTTTTACTTAGTTTATCTGGGAAAACTAACCAGTTATCTTCACTTGATAAATCTAATATTTCAACATGAGCATTTATTCTTTCTGGCTCAATTGCAAATAAACCATAATTAGGGCCAGTTAATAATATTACATCTTCATCTCTTGCAATTAAATTTAAAATCATAGAGTAACCTTGAGTAGTTGAACAAGTAAATACTATATTATCGATTCCTATTCCATCATAATTTTTATCTGGATTTATTTGAAAGTTTTCTTTTTCTAAGTATTTTAAAAAATCTAAACGTTGTCTATTTCCACCTACTGTATTAGGATACCAAAATAATGTTTTTGATTTTAATGCTTTTTTAACTCCATCTATACAGGGTTTAAAAGGTTTTGTTTTCATCGGAGTTCCACTATGTAAGCCATCATATTCTGAAATATTTGGTACTGTATCATCTTCAAATTCATGTATTTTTACTCGGTAAAAATCAAATGCATCAGAAATCTTTTTAACTGCTGGATAAAAGTTTTTACCATCTTTTCTTTTACCTACTCCTTTTTTAGTTGATACTAACTCAGGATTATTTTCTACTAATTCTTTTAATGACTTGGGAAACTTATCTTCTTCAAAATTACTATTTATTAAATCATTATTTATTTTAAATATTCTTTTTATTATTCTTTTTAATTTTACTACTAAACTATTCATTACTAATCCTCCACTACTTACTAAATATTATACCACCGTTACTTATAATTTTATAAAAAAAAAGCAAATTGACTTTGCTTTTAGTAAACTAACTTCTTTTTTATTTATTACAATCTGTACATTTACTTAATTCTTTTGCTACTTCTTTCATGTACTTAGTAAGTTTTTCTTTTAATGAATTTTCAGCTTCTTTAGTCCAGTAATCTGCTGGATTTTTTAGTCCATGTGTATCAAGTGAAGTTTCATAATCATTTCCAATAACTTTTCCTTTTATATGAAAAGATACATTTGGAACATATAGTTTTGGTTTTCCTTCTTCATTTAATTGTAAGTTTTTATCTAATATTTTAACTATTTCTTGATATTCTTTTGTATTATTTTTTCTATCTTTTAATACATTATAGTAATATATTTTACTTACTCCTTCTTCTTTTGCTACTTCATTTAGAAATTTAACATAACTTCCACACCAAGGGCATTCTGGAAATCCTAAATAAACTACTCCTGTACCATGTTTTAAAATAGTTAATATTTCTTCAACATCACGATAAACAAAAACATTATCTGCATCAACATTCGCATATTCTTTTTTAAATTTTTCAGCATCTGTTTCTACAGTATTTGGTTTTTCACAATCATCTTTCTTTGTTAAAAAATAAGTTCCAACAATACCTCCTACTAATAAAAATATTATTAGTCCAATCAATAAAATTTTCTTTTTCATACTTCCTCCATGAGTTATTTATACCATATATATTAATTTTAATAAATAAACTATTAGTTTAATCTACTAAACTTTCCGTTTATAGTTAATTATTACATTTTTTATCTACTTGAAGTGGTATTTTATATGTTACTACTGAGTCATTTATATTAAGAGCATTTATTTTTAAATATAAATTACTACAAGCATCTGTTTTACAAGAACAATTATAATCATCAATATTAAATTCAACATTTTTAAGTAAATCAGATAAAGTTGATGCATTTGTTTTATCATAATGATCATACTTATCTAAGTCTCCACATTGAGATATTTTATGTTCTGTATTACCAACTGACTCATACAAAACACATTCCATAACTACATATTCTTTTTCGTTTTGTAATTTGTTTTCATAATCTATTTTAGATATATATATTGAATGTTTATATTTATCAGATGCAATAACTCCTTTTATACTAAATGAATCATTGTCTGTTGCAATAGAAGAAAACTTAAATGTATCTTTTGATAGTATGAAAAATATAGTACATAACACTACTATTAAAACTGCTATTACTGAGAAAATAATAATATACTTTTTCTTGTTTTTCTTATTTTCTTTTCCATCAATAAGTTCACTTATATCAACTTTAAATATTTCACTAAGCTTTTTTAACATTTCAATATCAGGTATTCCCCGACCATTTTCCCATTTAGAAATTGCTTGACTAGTAACATTTAATTGTTTAGCAAGTTCACTTTGAGATAATTTATTTTTAGTTCTTAAATCTTTTATAAATTTACCTATATTTTCTTGATTCATTTATGTACCACCTTTAACTAATTACTTTAATAGTATAACACACGATGAATAAAGTTACAAAATCAGTTA
>JAVXUB010000065.1:0-3668 GCA_036642315.1 Bacilli bacterium | reverse complement strand
GAGCAGCATTTGCAAATGTAGTTATATCTTTATTAGTTATAACTAAAACATTATCCTTTTTAACATTTAATAATAGTTCTGGTGTAGCAGTTACTCCAGTTGTATAAACAAAATTATTAGCAGTTACATTAAACTTTCCAGTATAACAATATTCAGCTGCAGCATCTGCATTAGCTTTTAATTCAACAGTTCCACCAGTACTAGCTTTAATATCACCAGATACATCAGTAAAATTTTGTTGTGTAGCTGTTAAATTAAGTGCAGCCCATGTTCCATATACTAAACTATCATTTGTAGATGTTCTAACATTAACATCAGCTGATGCTCCTGCTCCTAGTTGAGCTGTAAAGAATGCAAATGTTGCACCTACTACTGCTACTAATAATGTTGCTACTGCAACGACTGTTAATAATACCGTATTTTTCTTTTCCATTAACTTATCCTCCTTTAGTATAAATATAACAAACTTAATATTGAAAAGCAATCTTTTTGTCAAATAATAACACATTATTTATACATTTATATAAAATATTTAAACCATAGCAAAATTAGCAATATTACCATCACTGCCTAAAGTAATTTTCATAGTACTAATTGTAGTACTAGTTGCTCCAGTTAAAACATAACTTGGCATAAGTTGATAAATATTACCTGCAACAAGTGCAACAGAACTAGTTACTTCTTTTAAATTATTTTTAGCTATTATTTTTGCAGGAGTTGACCCATAAGTAAAAGCAGAATTATATATATTACTTGTTGCAAGTGCCGTAAAACTTGTTCCAAGACTTGTAAGTGCAACAGAAGTTCCTTCTTTAACAGTTAAATTTCCCCTGTATATAACATTATCTGCAGTTATATCTACATTGTATGTTCCAGGAGAAACAGTTGGTAAACTAAAAGTTCCGGTTGCACTAGTAGTTGCAACTATTGAACCATTTTGTAAACTAACAGTCGCACCACTTATAGCAGTACCGCCCGCATTAAATAAAGAACCATTTACCGTATAATTCATTTCAGCTTCTTTAACATTTGCAACTATTTCAGAATTTACATAAAAGAAAGTTTTACTAGCAGCTGCACTAGCTTTATCAGATAACCATATTTTAATTAAATAAGTTTTTGTAGCGTTTCCACTAGATGGAATATCCAAGTTACCTATTAAAACAGAATATTTATTATATCTAGAGTCTCCAGTATTAATTTCTTCAATTGGTAAATCTGCAACACTAATAGGTCCAGTAATCATGGTACTTTCCTTTGTTGTAGAGTTATAATCATATACAGCTAGCTTTATATATTCAATTGGAGTTAAAACATCAGTTGCTTTATAGTCAGGTCTTGCTAAAAAATTAGTCATATCATAACTTATTAATAAATTATAATATGATTTTAATGTTCCAGTATTTTGTATATAAACAATTCTACTTTCGCCTTGGCTTAGTGCCTCTATATCCGACATCATTTGCATATCAGTTTTATTAATAGAAGGTGTTTGACCACTATAAGATACAGCAAGTGTTCCAGTAGTTAAAGTTTGATTTCCTTTATTAGTTTTAACTGTAAAAAAAGCTGAATAAGAAACACCAATAGTTAATAAAGTTAGAGCAAAAACACATACAGCAATAAATACTTTTTTATTTTTCATTATTTCTTTTAAATCATTTTTCATATGTTTCACCTTAAATTAAGTTTAACATAATTTTTTTTAATACTCAACATAATATAAAAAAAAGACTGAATTAAACATTCAATCTTTATTTTTTATTTTCTATATCTATATTTTGGATCTAATATTTTTTTTCTAAGTCTTATTTCAGTAGGTGTAATTTCAATATATTCATCATCTTCAATAAATTCTAAAGCTTCTTCTAAAGTAAACTTTCTAGCTTTATTTAAAGCAATAGCTTCATCAGCATGAGCACTTCTTGTATTAGTTAATTCTTTATTTTTACAAGGGTTTACATTTAAATCCCCTTCTTTATTACCAATACCAATAATCATTCCACAATATACATCAACTGATGGATCAACTATCATAGTTCCTCTACTACATAAATTAAATAGAGAATAACCAAATGTAGTTCCATCTACCATAGTAACTAAAACTCCATTTTTTCTTCCAGCAATAGCACCAGTATATGGTTTATAAGAATCAAAACTTCTAACCATTATACCTTCACCTTTAGTTTCAGTAATAAAGTTTCCTCTATAACCAATTAAACCTCTAGTTGGTACTGAATAAACAATTCTTGTATATCCTTCTTCACCTGGAGAAATAGTTTCAAGTGTTCCTTTTCTTTCATTTAATGATTGAATAACAGTTCCAGAATATTCATCTGGTATATTACAAATTACATTTTCAAAAGGTTCACATTTAACTCCATCAATTTCTTTTATAATAACTTCTGGTTTAGATACAGATAATTCATATCCTTCTCTTCTCATACTTTCTAAAAGAATTGATAAATGAAGTTCACCACGACCACTTACTTTATATCCTTCTTGACTAGGTAAAGCTTCTACTGTTAAACCAACATTAGTTTCAAGTTCTTTTTCTAAACGATCTTTTAAATGTCTACTAGTTAAGAATTTTCCACTTTGACCAGCAAAAGGAGAATTATTAACTAAAAAGTTCATTGATAAAGTTGGTTGCTCAATAATAATTTTAGGTAATGGATCAATTGTTCCATGTTCACAAATAGTGTCCCCAATTGAAACATTAGCACATCCTGCAACTGTAACTATATCTCCAAAATAAGCTGAAGTAACTTCTACTTTTCTAATTCCTTCATTAATAAATAATTTAGTAACTCTAAAACTAGATACAGTTCCATCATTTTTAGCAAGACTTACAGTTTCACCAGCACTAATAGTTCCTTTATTAATTCTACCTACTCCAAGTCTACCAATATAGTCATCATATGCAAGTTGACTTATTTGTAATTGAAGTTTATCAGTTTGATTCCCCTTAAAAGGTTCTACAGTTTCAACAATAGTTTCAAAAAGTGGTGTTAAATCAACTGGAGTATCAGACATATTTCTAATAGCATAACCAGCTCTTGCACTACCATAAAGAATTTTAAAATCTAATTGTTCATCAGTAGCACCTAACTCCATAAATAAATTAAAAGTCATATCTACGACTTCTAAAGCTCTTTCATCTTTTTTATCAATCTTATTAATATAAAGAATTGGCTTTAAATTATTTTGTAATGCTTCTTTTAATACAAATCTTGTTTGAGGCATAGGCCCTTCAGCTGAATCCACAACAAGAATAACAGTATCAACTGTTTTAATAACTCTTTCTATTTCACTTGAAAAATCTGCATGGCCTGGAGTATCAACTATATTAATTTTATAATCTCCATACTTTATTGAACAGTTTTTCGCTGTAATTGTGATACCTCTTTCTTTTTCAATATCACCACTATCCATTACGCAGTCTACAAGTTCTTCGTTGGCACGGAAAACACCACTTTGTCTTAAAAGTCCATCAACTAAAGTTGATTTTCCAGCATCGACATGGGCAACTACTGCTATATTAATTATTTTATCCATAAACTCACCTTTTTCGCACTTCTTGATAATAATATAAATTATGGTACTTGTCAAGAAAAATAGCATATTTCTCGAAAAAATATGCTATACCAAATTTAAAAATTATTACT
>JAVXUB010000064.1:0-3733 GCA_036642315.1 Bacilli bacterium | reverse complement strand
AGTAACATTCATTGTTTTTGATGCTCTTAAACTATTAGTTATATTGTATTTAATATCATTAATAATTGAATAAGGATATTGCTTATCCATCCCTAAACATTTTTCTAAATAATAAGGGTTATCCTTAACACAAACCTCATAATTTAAATTCATTTCATTTGAATAATTCATTATAAAAGTGTTTTTATCTTTATTCATTTCAATATAAATAGTATAAGTAACATAATATATAAAACTAGAAGAAACCAAGAACAAAACTAAATAAATTATTAATTTTGCTTTTGGTTTCAGTTTAATTTGTTTATTTTTTATTTTATCCTGTTCCATTAAAATTACCTCCATATACTAATTATTTTAGAAGTTCATATAACGTTACCGAAGGATACCCTATAAATGGAATAATTGAGTTTTTAACACCAATTATGTCTTTACCAGTTGTAATAAACGCGTCTTCATTATCAAGATTATCACCCTTAGTATTTATTTGAATGAAATCTTTTTCTTTTTTTATTCTTATTATTCTGTGAGTTACTATTTTATCTTCATGTTGAAATACTAAAATGTCTCCTACTTTCAAAGTATCAAAATCATTAACTTTTTTATATATTAAAACGTCTCCTCTTTGAAAGACTGGTTTCATACTATCAGACATTATTGCGATAGGTACATACTTTAAGTTACCACTAATAAAAAGCACAAGTGCAATCATTAATATAACAAATACTCCCCAAGAAACATATTCAGCATTTCTTTTAACTTTATTTATATTTTTTCTATCTTCATCTTCCTTATCAGCCTCAGTTTTTAAATACCGTCTTACTACATAATAACTTAAAGCCGTATAAATAATTTGTAAACAGCCATATATATACCAGTTTAAATCAGGATATATTCCTAGTACTAAAGTAAGTAATAATGTAGGTATTCTAAAAATTATAGATGCTTTATAATTATTAACCATAACTAAATATGAATATAATAAATTAAGACATATAAGTGGTATTAACTGTGATGCAACAAATTCAAATATCTTAGCGTTTGATGTAAATTTTGCAAACATAGTTGTAAAATTTAATTCAACTAAAACAAAAACAATAGATACAAATATAAATAATATAGTTTTTTTCTTTCCATACGTAAGTAAGCGATATCTCACATATTCTTCTGCAATAATAATTAAAACAAAAGCATAAATATTCTTAATTATAGAAAAAAATGAACTACTATAAGCTGATTTTATAAAACCAAAATATAACCCAGATAAATAATAAATAATTGTATAAAACAAAACAATTATAATACAAACCTGTAAAACTTTATTTTTATTTTTAATTTTAACATACTTATCTTTAGTTAATATAAAAGTAAAATATGCCATTAAAAACCATAAAATTGGTTTTACAATATATATACTTTGATCAGGATATAAAGGGATAACTATTAAGTTCATCCCTACTAAATATCCTACCAACAAAAGACATATTATAAAAATATTTCTTTTCATTTTTTATGCTTGTTCATAATTGAAATTTAATGCAAATGTTGCAGTTTTACTAGTACCAGTTTCAACTGGTGCAGTAGCATCATAAGTCATAGTAACTGTAATAAATTGAACTCCACTAGTCTTAGCAAGTGGTTTATTAATAGTTGCTACAGTATCAGTAGATACAGCTAAAACATCAGCTGCTCCACTAGTAGTTCCTACACTATAACTAAAAGTTATACCAGCAGCATTATTTGCTCCTTTAGTAAGTTGAGTTGATTTAAGTGTAGCATCAATTGTTCCATCATTAACAGCTTTAAAAACATAAGTTTTAGTTTCTCCAGGTTTTGCAAATGTAACATTAAAATTAATAGCGTCATTTGCTATAGTTGGTGCAGGTGTTACTGCAATTCCACTTTCTGTAAATGTACTATCAAAGTGTACACTCCAATTATAATCTAAAGTACCTCCACCATTAATAGCTAGTACTTGACTAAATACGGCAAAACCGACTGACATGAATACGACAAATATTACTAATGCAATAATAATTTTTGTACTTGTTTTACTTTTCATCTTTTCTTCCTCCTTCATTTTTTAAAAGATGCAATTTTTTGCAAAGTCTTGTGTATCAAACTATCTTGTTATGATCACACCATAAGTGTAACACAAACAAAAAAAAATTTCATCAGTTTTTCACACATTTGACAATTTTTATTTTTATAAAACAAAATCATTAAACAAGCATATAAATTTGACATTTCCGTATTATATAGTATAATTAGTCATGCAAGTTATTTTGGCAGTATTATGCATTTTATGTAATGTGTTTAAGCCTTAAAAGGAATAAAGTATCTAGGACTGCCCTAGAGAAATTAACTTAAACTCCCTATATAAAATAATAATGTTTAAATATTTTGCAAATAAAACGAAAGGAGATTTTATGGCAAGATATACAGGACCAGCTTATAGAAAATCTAGAAGACTTGGATTCTCTACCCTTGAAAATGGCAAAGATTTAGCAAAAAAACCTTATGCACCAGGTGTACATGGACAAGATAGAAAAAGAAAACAAAGTGAATATGGACTTCAATTACAAGAAAAGCAAAAAGTTAGAACAATGTATGGACTAACTGAAAAACAATTCAAAAAAGTATTTGAAAAAGCTTCTAAGATGCAAGGTATTGCTGGTGAAAACCTATTAGTTTTACTTGAAAGTAGACTAGATAATATGGTTTATCGTTTAGGAATGGCAAGAACTAGAAGAAGTTCTAGACAAATTGTTAATCATGGACATATCTTAGTTAATGGTGATAAAGTTGATATTCCTTCATACTTAACAAAAGTTGGAGATAAAATATCAGTTAAAGAAAATTCTATTAACCACCCAGCTATAATTGATGCATTAGAACTTAATGTAACAACACCAGCATTTGTGGAAATGGATAAAAAATCATTAACAGGTAAATATGTTAGAATTCCTGATAGAAGTGAACTTAATTCAGAAATTAATGAACAACTTATCGTTGAATATTACAACAGATAATATAAAAAGACTCAGTTTTCTGGGTCTTTTTTTGGTTTTAAAACTAATACTGATTTATATTCTTTAGTTATTTCTTTTAAAACATTATTCATTGTATCAATATTTAAATTTTCATATATTTCTTTTATATTATCAACTATTCTTCCATAAGTTACTAAATCATTTGATATCTTATTATTAACAACTTCAATATCTTCAAATTGTAATATTAATGTCGCAATATTAGCTTTTATCTTCCGATTAAATGTTTTATCATCAACATCTAAATTATCTAACTTTTCATCTAATAACTTAATCACTTCTTCAAAATAAGGAGTATCAACAGTAAAAATTAAAACAACATAATCATCTAATATATCAGAACTTGAATACAAATCTGTAATTATTTCTTTATTAATTAATTCATCTTTAAAGTCACTTGTATTTCCAAAATTAATTGTAAGTAATAAACTTAAATATATTCTAAGTTCTAAATCACTTACATTTTTAAATTTATTTCTGGCTATTTTTAAACCATACTTTATTTTAGCTACAGTTATTTTAGCTTCAATTTCACCATATTTTTTAACTACAGTCTTATCTTCTTTTTCATTAATAATTTTAGGTTCAACATACTTTTTAAACTCTTTCTCATCCATAATTTCATCAATTGTTTTAACCATTTCATACGGATTAAAGTTTCCAGTTAAACATAAAAACATATT
>JAVXUB010000063.1:1932-3849 GCA_036642315.1 Bacilli bacterium | reverse complement strand
TTTTTATAACTGATGGTTTTGGTGGCATAATTGATGTATTTAAAACATTATTTATTTAGTAAAACATAAGTTCTATTAGACTTAAAGCGATGTAACTGATATAATTATTTTGGTGTTAAATATGAAACAAGCAAATATTAGAAATTTTTCCATAATCGCTCATATAGATCATGGAAAAAGTACGTTAGCAGATAGGATTTTAGAAATTACTAATGCAGTAGATAAAAGAGATATGAAAAATCAATTGTTAGATAACATGGATCTTGAAAGAGAACGTGGAATAACAATTAAATTAAATGCAGTTAAGCTGGATTATGTTTATAATGGAGAATCTTATGTTATTAATTTAATTGATACTCCAGGTCATGTCGACTTTTCTTATGAAGTAAGTAGAAGTCTTGCAGCATGTGAAGGTGCTGTTTTAGTAGTTGATGCAGCTCAAGGAATAGAAGCTCAAACTTTAGCAAACCTTTATATGGCACTAGCAAATGATTTAAAAATAATACCAGTTATAAATAAAATAGATTTACCAAATGCAGATATTCCCCGTGTTAAAAAAGAACTTATCGACGTTTTAGGTTTTAAAGATGAAGAAATAATTCTTTGTAGTGCTAAAACTGGAGTAGGTGTTGAAGATATCGTAAAAGCAGTTATAGAAAGAATTCCTGCACCAATAATTAATGATGAAGCTGCTACCAAAGCATTAATATTTGATAGTTATTTTGATCCATATCGTGGAGTAGTTCTTTTAGTAAAAGTAGTAGAAGGAAAAATTAAAGTTGGAGATGAAGTAAAAGGTTTTGCTAAAAAAGAAACTTTTGAAGTAGTAGAGCTTGGTGTTCATACTCCAAAAGAAGTAAAGAAAAATGAAATAACAAGTGGATATGTTGGATATGTAGCAGCAAGTATTAAAGATATAAGTAGTGTATCTGTTGGAGACACATTAACAGTAATAGGTAGAGAAGCAAGTGTTGCACTTGATGGCTACAAAGCTATGAAACCAATGGTCTTCTCAGGAATATTTCCAACTGAACCAAATAAATTTGATGATTTAAAAGAAGCTTTAGAAAAATTAAAATTAAATGATGCAGCTTTAGTTTTTGAACCTGAAACTTCTGATGCTTTAGGTTTTGGTTTTAGAATTGGTTTTTTAGGTTTATTACATATGGAAATAATAATATCTAGAATTGAAAGAGAATTTGATATAGATATAATCGCAACTAGTCCTAGTGTTATTTATGAAGTAACACTAACTGATGGCAAAAAAATATTAGTAGATTCTCCAAATAAAATGCCTGAAAGAGTAAAAATTGATAAAATAGAAGAACCATATATTTATACAAACATTATATCTCCATCAAGTTATATAGGGGCAATAATGGAACTTTGTCAAAATAAAAGAGGTATTTATAAATCAGTAGAGTATATAGATACAACTAGAATTAATGTTCATTATGAAATACCTTTATCAGAAATAGTATATGATTTTTATGATAAATTAAAAAGTACAACTAAGGGTTATGCTTCTTTTGATTATGATATTTGTGGATATCGTGAAAGTGACTTAGTTAAAATGGATATTTTACTTAATGGAGAAGAAGTAGATGCTTTAAGTATTATTATTCATCGTGACTTTGCTTATGCAAAAGGAAGAATTATTGTTAATAAATTAAGAGAATTAATTCCAAGACAAATGTTTCAAATACCAATTCAAGCAAGTGTTGGTTCTAAAGTAATTGCTCGTGAAAATATAAGTGCAATGCGAAAAAATGTCCTTGCTAAATGTTATGGTGGAGATGTATCTCGTAAAAGAAAATTATTAGATAAACAAAAAGAAGGTAAAAAAAGAATGAAAATGGTTGGTTCTGTTGAAGTACCTCAAGAAGCATTCTTAGCAGTTTTATCAAACGAATAAAG
>JAVXUB010000063.1:0-1832 GCA_036642315.1 Bacilli bacterium | reverse complement strand
AAGGGGTTTAAATATGGCAAGTTCTGTTTATATTCATATTCCATTTTGCAAAAGTATTTGTTCTTATTGTGACTTTTGTAAATTTCTTTATAATGAAAAATGGGTTAATAGTTATTTAATTGCGTTAAAGTCGGAAATAAATGATAGATATTTAGATGATACTATATCTACTATTTATATTGGCGGAGGTACCCCAAGTTCTCTTACTATTCCTGAATTAAGAAAACTTTTTGATATACTAAGTATTATAAAAAGAAGTGAAACCTGTGAATTTACTTTTGAATGTAACATTGAAGACATTACTGAAGATTTAATAGTTTTATTAAAGTATCATGGAGTAAATCGTTTAAGTATAGGTATTGAATCTTTTCAAGAAAATGTGTTAAAGTTTATGAATCGCAACTCTAACTTTCAAGATGCTTTAAAGAAACTTGATATGTGTAGAAACCATGGAATAAATAATATAAATATTGATTTAATTTATGCAGTACCAGGACAAACTTTAAAAGATCTTTCCAAGGATTTAAATCTATTTTTAAAATTAAAACCAACTCATATAAGTACATATAGTTTAATAATTGAAGAAAATACAAAGTTATATATTGAAGGGGCTAAAAACATTGATGAAGAACTTGATTACTTAATGTTTAAAAAAATCGAAAAGAAACTTAAACATTTTAATCATTATGAAATAAGTAACTTTGCACTTCCAAATAATGAATCACTTCATAATTTAACTTATTGGAACAATTTAGAATATTATGGCTTTGGTTTAGGAGCATCTGGTTATATAACTGGTATTAGATATGATAATACAAAAAGTCTTAATGATTATTTAAAAGGTAATATTGTGTTAAATAAAGAAATATTAAGTCAAAAAGAAAAGATGGATTATGAAATAATGTTAGGTTTAAGAAAACTATCTGGTATTAATAAAGAAGAATTTTTCAAAAAATATAATATTTCAATAGAAGATGCTTATAATATTAAACCTTTATTAAAAAATAAATATTTAGTTGATAAATTAGGTAATATTTTTATACATTTGGACAAACTATATGTGATGAATGAAATTTTAATAAAGCTCATCTAAGGAGATATTATGTTACAAAGTTTAGAAATATTAAATGGTGAATTAAGTCCTAAATATGACATATATAATAATATTTATAGTGTAAAAGTTGAAAAAAATATTACTAGTTTAGAAATAAACTATGTAATAAATGAAACTGATACAATAAATATTATAGGTAATAACAATTTTACAGATGGGGAAAATATTGTTTTAATTGAAGTATTTAATGGTACATCCTTAACAAGTTATACCTTAAATGTTTTAAAAGAAACATCTCAAGTAATTAATAACTATAATGAAATTATTAATCAGGTTGAAGTAAAAAAAGAACTACCAATATATGTTGCACCGTTTATAGCATCTTTTGCTTTTCTAATTATTTTATTTACATTCTGGCTTCTTTTTAAAAAAGGTAAGCATTAAAAAAAATCACTTAAGTATTATTTACTAAGGTGATTTTTTTGTTTAATCTAATTGCCCATCGTGGGCTTGTAAATAATACCCAAGATAATTCTTTAGAAAGCCTCACAAATGGCTTAAAAAGTGATAAATACAAAGGAATAGAAACTGATGTAAGAGAAACTTTAGATAATGAATTTATTTTATATCATAATCCATTATTTAAAGGTAACTTAGTAAAAAACACATCTTATAAAAGTTTTAAAAAAGAAAATATTATTAAACTATCAGACTTACTTAAAATAAAAACAAACAAAATATTACTTTTAGAAATAAAAGACTTTAATATTAATATAGA
>JAVXUB010000062.1:0-3904 GCA_036642315.1 Bacilli bacterium | reverse complement strand
AAGTAAATTTTAGTTATTTACTTTTTTTTATGTCTTTGGTATTATAGTGGTAGACAGTGGCATACTGTGGAAGAAAGTGGGGGATAATATGTTGATGGGTGAATTTCATCATAACATTGATGAAAAAGGCCGACTTGTAATTCCTACTAAATATAGAGAAGAATTAGGTACTGAGTTTGTGATAACTCGTGGACTTGAAAAATGTCTTTATATTTATTCACTAAGTGAGTGGGAAAAGCTTGTTAGCAAATTAAATACTCTACCTTTTACAAAAAAAGATGCTCGTACATTTATTAGATCCTTCTTCTCAGGTGCAACTGTATGTGAGTTCGACAAAATGGGTCGAATCAACATTACCTCCCCATTGGTTAGTTACGCCGATTTAATAAAAGAATGTGTTATTATCGGCGTTAATGACCGTTTAGAAATATGGAAAGAAGAAAGTTTTAAAACTTTTATGGATACTAATTCAGAAACACTTGAAGATATAGCAGAACATCTTTTTGAGGGTGAAAATGCTACATTATAGTGTTTTAAAAAAAGAATTAATTGATTCTTTAAATATTACTGAAAATGGGATATATGTTGATGCAACTTTAGGTTATGCAGGAGACTCCAAAGAGATATTAAAAAGGGTAAAAAGTGGTTACTTATTCGCCTTCGATGCTGATCATGATGCTATTGATTATTCATTAGCTGAATTAAGCAAAATCGGCGATAACTTCAAGTTATTTAATACAAATTTTAAAAATATGAAAGAAGTATTAAATGAAAGTGGTATCGAAAAAGTAGATGGAATAATCTTTGATTTAGGTTTTTCCTCTCCTCAAGTAGATGATGAAACTCGTGGATTTTCATTTATGAGAGATGGTGCACTTGATATGAGAATGTCTAGTACAGGAAAAAGTGCAGAAGATGTAGTAAATAACTATAGTGTTGAAAACTTAACTGATATATTCTACAAATATGGTGAAGAAAATACATCAAAAAGCATTGCCAAAAAAATAGAAGAAACACGAAAAGTAAAAAGAATAACAAGAACATTAGAACTTGTAGATGTAATAAAAAGTGCCGTAGGAGCTAATTACTTTTATAAACAACATCCTGAAAGAAAAATATTTCAAGCATTAAGAATTGAAGTAAATGATGAATTAAAAGTTTTAGAAAGTGTCTTACCAGATGCCATATCCTTACTAAAAGTAGGAGGCATATTAAGTGTTATTACATTTCATTCATTAGAAGATAGAATAGTAAAAAATATATTTAAAAAATATAGTGAAGTAGATGAAATAGTAAAAGGTTTACCAGTAATACCAGATGAATATAAACCTTTAATAAAATTAATAAATAAAAAACCTATATTACCAAGCGATGAAGAACTAAATGAAAATAGTCGAAGTAAAAGTGCAAAACTTCGTATAGTTGAAAGGATATAAAAATATGAAAACAAATAAAAAAAGGAAAGTAACAAAGTTTTTAAAAGGTGAAAAGTCAATGTATCTTTTAATATGTCTTTTATTACTAGCAATACCTATGTTTAATGTTTTTACAAGTTCTTTACTAAGCGAAACAAACACTAAAATGGAAAGATTAAATAATAAAATTAGTATACAAACAAAAACAAATCAAAGTTTAAGTATGCAAGTTGATGAACTAGCTAGTTTAGAAAATATTCAAAACATTGCAAAAGAATTTGGTTTATCTTATAATAATGGTAATATTAAAACAATAGGTCAAGAATAGAGGAAATAAATAATGCGAAAAAGAGTAACTGTAAAAACTAGTAAGGTAATTATTGTTTTGGTTGCTCTTTGTTTTTGTGCCATTTTAGCAAAACTTAGTTATGTAGTATTAAGTAATAAAGTAGATGGAGTTAATTTAAAAGAAAAATCAGCTTCTATTACAACTGTTAAAAAAACATTACATTCAAGTAGAGGTTCAATTTATGATATTAATGGAGATGAACTTGCTCAAACTGTTAATGCTTATAAAGTAATTGCGTATTTAAGTGAAAAAAGAACAGTGGATGAATTTGATCCACAACACGTAGTAGATAAAGAATATACTGCAAAGATGCTTGCACCAATTCTTGGTATGGATGAAGCTGATTTATTAGGAAGGCTAAAAAAAGATGCCTATCAAGTTGAACTTGGTTCTAAAGGAAAAAATATAACAGAGCTTGTAAAAAGTCAAATAGTAGCACTTGATTTACCAGGAATAGATTTTATTACTAGTACAAAAAGATATTATAGTATGGCTAGTCTTGCATCTTATATTATTGGTTATGCTAAAGAAAACGAAAATGGTGAAATTATCGGTGAACTCGGTATTGAAAAATATTATAATGAAATTTTAGCAGGTACAAATGGTTCAAAAGAATATCAAAAATATACATCAGGTAACTATCAAATACCTAATACACCAAGTATTATAAATGAGGCTAAAGATGGTGCAAATATATATTTAACAATAGATAGTAGCATTCAGTTAATTGCTGAAAAAGCAGTTGCAAAGATAGCTGAATATAAAACTGACTGGTCTGTAGTAACTGTAATGAACGCTAAAACTGGAGCAATCGTAGCAAGTGCAACAAGTCCAACATATGATCCAAACGATACAAATACAATTAAAAATTATATGAATCCTTTAGTAAGTTATCAATTTGAACCAGGTTCAGTTATGAAAATATTTTCTTTTGCATCAGCCATAGAGTCAGGTATATATGATGGAGCTAAAACTTATCAATCCGGATCAATTGATGTAGCGGATGTTACAATTAGAGATTCAAACCAAGTAGGTTGGGGAACAATTTCTTTTGATACAGGTTTTGCTTATTCATCAAATGTTGCAGCAACTAAACTAGCTCTTGAACTAGGAGTTCCAAAATTAACTAGTTATTATGAAGCTTTAGGTTTTGGTTCTCTTACTGGAATTGAACTAGCAAATGAAGTATCAGGTGAAATAGATTTTAATTATTTATCAGAGCTTGCTAGTGCGTCTTTTGGTCAAGGAATAAGTGTAACTCCAATTCAAATGTTAGAAGCTCTTAGTATGTTAACTAATAAAGGTACAACTATAAAACCTTATGTCGTAGATAAAATAGTGAATAATAAAGGTGAAATAGTAGAACAAGGAAAAAGAACTGAAGTAAACAAAGTTTACAGTGAAGAAACTGCAAAAAAAATGCAAACTTTAATGCATAACATGGTTTATGAAGGTTTATCTACTATATGGAGACCTAAAAATGTTAAAATTTTAGGTAAAACTGGAACTGCTCAAATAGCATCTCCTAGTGGCGGATATTTAAAAGGAGACTATGATTATATCATGAGTTTTAGTGGAGTTTTTCCAGATGAAAATCCCGAATATATAATGTATGTTGCTGAAAAAGGATTACATGGAACTGTAAGAAACTTAGCAGATGCTGTAACTAAAGCAATTGAAGAAATAGCGAGTTATGCAAAAATTACCAATAGTGCAAGTGATACTGATACCAGTAAAATAGTAGAAGTAGAAAACTATATAAGTCATGAAGTAAAAGAATCAACTGATAAAATAAATGCCTTAAAAATAAAACCAATTATTATTGGTGATGGTAAATATGTAATTAATCAGTTTCCATTAAATTATAGTAAAGTACTTGTTGATAGTAAAATATTTATATTAACTAATTCAAAAAACTTTATTATGCCAGACATGACTAACTGGAGTATGAATGAAGTAAAAACTTTTTGTGAATTGATAAATTTACCATGTACATTTAATGGTTATGGTTACGTCTTAACTCAGAGTATTCCATCTTCTTCAGTAATTGATATTAATACACCATTAGTAATAGAACTTAAAAGCAAATAAAAACGACTATTCCAAGTCGTGTTTATTTTTATAGGTATATTATTTTAAA
>JAVXUB010000061.1:0-3957 GCA_036642315.1 Bacilli bacterium | reverse complement strand
GCTGCTCAAGAAAGTTTAGGTAACCTTTTTAGTAGTATTGCCATAGTTTTAGGTAATCCTTTTGAAGTAGGAGATTATGTAAAATGTGTTGATAATCAAGTTGCTGGAACTGTTGAAGATATAACAATGAGACATACTATAATTAAAACAATAAATAATAAAAGAATTATCATACCAAATAGTGTAATGAACAAATATGCATTAGAAAACTATAATTATAAGGATAATGAAATCGTAAAACCAATTGAGTTTCCAATATCTTATAATGCAGATATGGATAAAGCTATCAATATTATAAAAGAAGAAATGAAAAAACTTTATGCACCTAGTAAAACCGGAAAAAACAGTGATGTTGAATTCCCTTTAGTAAAAGTATCCGAGTGGAAAGACTCTGCAATTATGTTAAAAGCATGGGTTTGGGGAAAAGATAATAGTAATGTTTATGATAATATTTTTGAACTAAATTACATTATTAAAAAGAGATTTGATCAAGAAAAAATAGAAATTCCATATCAACATATAAATGTTATTGTCGATAAAAAATAATTTGTTAGAAACTTACTTCTATGATATAATCTTTTATGAAATGGAGCATTATTCTAGTCAATACATATTACGAAGACGAGCTTAAAAATTCGTTAAAGAGCACAACTGTGAAGCTTCTGGTGCTTGCTTCTTACGCCCAGTTTGGGGTGAGTGCTGGAAAGAAGATTTATTGGACGACTGTAATGGCATACAGCAACCGTTCCAATTTGTCGTGGAGACCTAACTTCGTGGAAAATCTACGAACTGGGATTTGAACCTATCATGTGGCGAAATGCTATGGATAGTGTAGCTTGGCTTGAGTGAATTCAGGGGATAAAGACAACTAAAATACAATTTGTACAAAAAGTATTTTGGTATTGCTACTTGAAACTGTCTTTGCAAAAAAGTCATAGTAATCGTGCTTATTGTTGGGGAAAACCTCTAGAGTGTATATTGTTATAAGATTGCAGTGCGTATCTAAGTGGCTATCAGGTAATAGAATTGGTAACAATCTATTTATTATCTTAAAAGGGAACTGCTAAACAGTAATGGATAGTGATGATAAGGGAAATCCAACCTGACCTATGACGCAAAGTTTATTATAATAATTTCCATTTCAATTAATATGGAGAAATATGAAACTAAAAAAATATAAAGAAAAATATTCTAAAAAAGCTAGTAAAAAAAATACTAATGTTTTTAAAAAGAAAGATACTAAATGGATAATTGAAATAACTTTAATCGCATTTGTTATAACTTTTTTGTTGTCTATTGCATCTGAATTAACTATACCTAATGTAAATATTATAGTAAGTATTATAATAGTATTTGTGTTTGTTTTATTAGGTATAATTTTTGATATGATAGGAATTTCAGTAACAGTAGCAGATCCTAAAGTATTTAATTCTATGGCATCAAAGAAAATGAAAGCAGCGAAAGTATCTTTAAAACTCATGAAAAATGCTAATAAAGTATCAAGCTTTTGTAATGATGTAATAGGTGATATTTGTGGAATTTTATCAGGTTCTGCAACTGCCATGATTGCATTAAATTTAATTAATAATTATCCTAAATATCCTTTATTAATAACTATTTTTATAACAAGTATAGTTGCATCCTTTACAATAGGTGGTAAAGCCTTAGGAAAAAGTTTTGCAATAAATAAATCAAATAACATAGTATTTAAAGTATCTAAAATATTAAGTAAATTTATGAAATAAAAAAAACTTAGAAGTTCATTCATCTAAGTTTTTATTTTGATTAATTAAGTTCCTCAGTATCTGGCTCAGTGTCAGTATCTGGTTCAGTATCAGTTTCAACATCTTGAGCAGTTTTTAAAAACTTTATTATTTTACCAGTAGTAGCATTTACTTTATAATCATAAGCAAATTCTTTTGTTTCAAAGTCAACTTCATAAAATGCAAGTCCATTTTCTTTATCAAATGATACATTAATTTCTAATATATCAGCAGTAGATATTCCAGCATGTGACAAAGATACAGTTTTTGCTTTTGTTTTATCTATGTAATTTCCAGTTGCGTGTTCATTATTTTCATTTTCTTCATCTAACTTATCTTCTGCTTCGTCTTTCTCGTCTTCAATTTTATCATTTTCTTCTTCTTTTTTGTCTGCTTCATCTTCTTCTAAGTCATCATCTACTTCTTTAGTATTATTTATTATAACACCAGTTGATGCATTAATTTCATAGTCATATTCAAATCCATTATAAGTAAAATCAACTTCATAAACCATTATTCCATTTTCAGAATCTAAATCACTTACGATTAGTTTAACCGCAGATTCAGGTATTCCTAAATGTTTTAATGCAATAGCTTTAGCAGCAACTTCTCCAATATAAGATTTATCACTTGGTTTTCCAGTAGTATTAATATTTTCAAGTTTACCAATTGTTGCAGAGCTTATAAGGTTAAGTTCATTAATATTTAATTTAGATAATTTATCCCAAGATTGAGATTTATCTTTTGCAATTATTTGTTTAATAAGTGTAGCTTTTCCTAGTGATATACCATATTTTTCAGCAAGCTTTTTAGTTTCATCATCCTTTTTTTCAAGAGTTTGACCAACTATAGCACCATTAATATTGTTCTCAGTTAAAACAGTATTTACATAAGTCATTAAGTCTTTTTCAATATTCTTATCATTTCCATCAACACTTAATAATATTGAGTTACTTATATCAGTTATAAACCCATTTTTTAACATAGATCCGATTAATGCATTAACTGCAAGTTTATAGTCAGATCCTTTAAAATCCATTCCATCAACAATCTTTAATGCATCATTATTTAATGCTTTTATTTCAACTACTTTTTGTTTACTATTTAATAATAATTCAATACTTGGATTTACATCCATCGCTACCATTGTAGACCCTTTCAAATTCCTATTATAGTTAACAATTAATCCCCCAAACACACATAATACAGCAAGTGTTAATCCTCCGAGTGCAAATTTCATTTTCTTATTCAATGTAATCATATCCTCCTTAATACATTTCTTAATCACCTTTTTGATAACTACTGGTTTTACGTCTTCAATCTCTGAAGAAAGCTTATTTAATAATTCTTTTTCAGTCATGAATAATTACCTCCATATGTTTTTTCAATTTCTTCAAGGCTCTATTATATTTTGAAAGTATAGTTGACAATGGAATATTCAAAAATTCAGATATTTCTTTATGTTTTAAACCAGTTATGGCATATAAAATAACTATTTGTCTTTCTTCATCACTTAAAATATTTAAAACAATTTCTAACAACATTTTATTTTCTTTTTCTTTAAATCCATTATGAGAATCTTGTATATTATTTATATAATCATCAGTTGTATTAATTTTATACTTATTTTCTCTTAACTGCATAAATGATAAATTTTTTACAATAGTTAGTATCCATGACATTAACTTTCCTTCTTCTTTGTAAGATGAAGCACTATTATATATTTTAATATATGTTTCTTGCATTATTTCCTCTGCTAAATGATGGTTTTTAACAATTGAAAGTGCAAATCCATATACTTGAGAACTTGTATTTTCATATAATATAGTTAAAGCTTCTTTACTTTTGTTGCTAATACTTTCCATTAATTCTTTATTGTAAATATCTTTATCAAGAAGTAATTCCATTTCTTTAATCCTTTCATCTATACAATGCATTAAATTCAAATTTTATTGCATTTATATTCAAGTTTTATTTAAAACTTGTAATCTTTTGTAAACTAATAACGTTTACTTTAAAAACATTATATCAACTTAATTTACTTTAGTCATTTTATTTAAATTTAAATATATAATTAAGTGGTGATAACTTTGAAAATTAATTTTAAAAAACTATTTATATCTATTTTTATAACATTTGCTTTTGGATTACTTTTTTCATTCTTTATTCATGACTTTGATACTAGTAATATAAG
>JAVXUB010000060.1:0-3965 GCA_036642315.1 Bacilli bacterium | reverse complement strand
TATATAAAGTATAATGTTTATTAGGGTGTAGACTATGGAAGAAAAGAATTATAAATTAGAAATATTTAATGGAGTATTTTTTGTTATAGGGGTATTATTACTGGCTTTTTGTTATAATTTATTTTTACTTCCTAATGATTTTGTTATTGCTGGGTTAAGTGGTGTTTCTTTAGTAGTTCATAAAATAACTGGATTAAATCCAACAATATTTATTTATATTTCAAGTTTTATTTTGATAGTAATTAGTTTTATATTTTTAGGTTTTGAAAAAACAAAGTATACAATTATAGGTTCTATACTTTATCCTTTAATGATAACTTTTACTGCTCCATTTGTTGTTTATTTAATTGATTATGTTTCATTTAGCGATACTATTCTAACTGTTTTATTTGCAGGTGTTTTGTTTGGTGTTGGTAGTGGTCTTGTTTATAAATGTGGCTTTACGACAGGCGGAAATGATGTTTTAATGCAAATAATGAATAAACATTTTAAGATATCTGAAACAAAAGCTTTAATGTTTATGAATGTTATTGTAATAGGATTTGGTGTTGCTATATTTGGATTTGAAAAAGGTGTTTACTCAATTATTATTATGTTTATAAGTTCGCTTTTGATAGATAAAATTATATATGGTATATCTGAAAGTAAACTTTTTTATGTTTTTAGTAAAGATGCTAGGAAACTTAAAAAAGCAATTTTTGAAGAATTTGAAACTGGGTATACAATACTTCCTACAAAGGGTGGATATAGTCATAGAAATGGAAACTTAATAATGGTTGTTGTAACTAATAGAGATTATTATAAATTTAAAACTAAAATATTAGAACTTGATCCTAAAGCATTCTTTATAATAAGTGATTGTTATGAGGTAAATGGTGGTGTAAAACGGTCAAATTTACCATTTATATAAAAAATTAATGGTGTTATAATTATACTTGGAGGTAGTAATGAAGTTTATTGAATTAAAAAATGTAAATAAAGTTTATAAAAATGGTGTAACTGCAATTGCGGATATGTCTGTAAATATAAATAAAGGTGAGTTTGTTTTTGTTATTGGTTTAACTGCCAGTGGAAAATCAACTTTTATAAAAATGCTTTATCGTGAAGAAAAACCTACTAGTGGAATTGTTTCTGTTGGGGGATTAAATGTTGGAAAAATACGTAATGGAAAAGTGTTTAAATTAAGAAGAAAAATAGGAATTGTTTTTCAAGATTTTAAATTATTACCTAAACTTAATGTTTATGAAAATGTTGCTTTTGCACTTGAATGTGTTGGAATGAAAGAAAGTGAGATTCGTCCTAAAGTAATAAACGCTCTTGAAAGAGTTGGTTTAAAAGAAAGAGTTAGATCTTTTCCAAGTGAATTATCTGGTGGAGAACAACAAAGAGTTTGTATTGCAAGAGCAATTGTTAATGAACCTAAATTGTTAATTTGTGATGAACCTACTGGAAATTTGGATCCTGAGACATCTAAAGATATAATGAGTGTTATTGAAAATATTAATAAAGAACTTGGAACAACAGTTATTATGGCAACTCATGATAAAGATATCGTTAATAGAATGAAAAAAAGAGTATTATTAATTGATCAAGGCATACTTGCTTCTGATTATGCGAAAGGAAGTTATAAAGCCCATGAAAGCATTTAGAATATTATTTAGAAGTTTTAGAGATGCTTTTAAAAGCGTTGTTAGAAATTTTAGTTTAAGTTTTGCATCTATTATGTGTACAACAATTACATTAATTATAGTTTCGATTGCGATTATAGTTGCTGCAAATATAGATCATTCAACAAAATTAATTGAAAGTGAACTTAATATAGTAGTGTATTTAAATAGAGATGTAACGGAAGAAAACATAAAAAATATTACTGAAGATATTAAGTCTTATGATACTGTAAAAAAAGATGGAGTAATATTTAAAAGTAAAGATGAATGGAAACTGGAGATGGAAAAAACTTCAGAAACATTTAATACAGTTTTAAATTATTTAGATGAAAATCCATTGCTAAATTCAATAATTGTTCAAGTAAGTGATGTTAAAGATTTATCAAAAACTGCTGAATATATTAAAAGTATAAAAGGCGTTGAAACTGTTAAATATGGCGAGGGCATGGTTGAAACTGTTATTTCTGCTTTTGATATAGTTGAAAAAGTTGTTGTGGTAGTTGTTATTGCACTAGTTATAGTTACAGCGTTTTTAATAGGAAATACAATAAAACTTACAATATTTAGTCGTAAAAATGAAATTGAAATAATGAGACTGGTAGGTGCTAGTAATTTATCTATTAAGTTACCGTTTTTAATTGAAGGTTTTGTTATCGGGTTAATTGGTGCAATTATACCAGTTGCAGTTACAATTTATGGATATGTTATATTAAATGCTAAATTAGGAGGACAATTATTTACTAAAATGATACTTTTAATTGAACCATATAACTTTGTATTTTGGGTTTCTTTAGTACTTGTTTTAATAGGGTCTGTAGTAGGTATGTTTGGAAGCTTAAGAGCAGTTAGAAAGTATTTGAAAATATGATGAAGAAAATATTTAAGAACTTTATTAATGTAATATTAATAGTAATGATGTTATCTGTTTATATAATTGAACCGATGAGTGTTGTAGCTAAAGGGAAAAACACACTTGGTGGTTTAAAGGAAGATTTAATTACTTTACAAAATAAAAAGGCTGCAGCAGAGTCATCAAAAAGAGCAACAGAAGCTGAAATTAGAGCTAAAAATGATGCAATATATAAAGCTAATAAAGAAATAGAAACTGCAAAAATTAAAATTGAAGAAGCTAAAGTAGAAATAAGTAATTCTAATAAAAAGATAGAAGAATTAACTAAAAAAACTAATGAATTAATGACATTTTATCAAATAATGTCTGGTGAAAATTCTTATCTTGAATATGTAACTGATTCTGCAAGTATGACTGAGCTTATTATGAGACTTGATGCAGTAGATCAATTAGCTGGTTATAATAAAAATTTATTAACAGAGTTAGAAGAATTAATTAAGAAAAATGAAAAATTAGAAGTAGATATGACTAAGTATCAAAATGAACTTAATAGTAATATCAATTCTTATAATCAAAAACTTGCTACTTTAGGTAATGATTTATCAGCTTTAGTAGATACTTCTCTAGATATAAATGATGAGATAAAAGCTCAAAAAATATTAATTGATACTTATACTAAAATGGGTTGTAAAGAAAATCAAGATTTAGATGAATGTATGTTAAGTGCAGGTAATAGTACTTGGTTTAAACCACTTAATTATGGAAGAATTACTAGTGAATGGGGTTATAGATATAGTCCAATAACTGGTAGAGCTGAGTTTCATAATGGAATTGACATTGGTGGTAATGCTGAGGGAACTCCTGTTTATTCTGCAACAAATGGTACGGTTGCGTTTATATTACCAAGACAAAGATGTGGTGGTAACCAAGTTTATATTTACTCTAATGTTGCAGGTAAAAGATACACTGTATATTATGTCCATCTTTTAACTGTAAATGTTACAAGTGGTCAAGCAGTTACACCTAATACTGTAATAGGTACTGTTGGTGGTGGAAGAGGAACTAGTGGTTGGGAAACTTGCTCAACTGGGGCTCACTTACACTTTGGAGTTGCAAATGGTTATTATAAAATAGATTATATTTATTATAATTCTTTAATAAGTAACAATATTAAACCTCCAGGATTTCCTGGTTATGGAGTAGCTTTTTATTCACGTACTCAATGGTTTTAAAGAAACAATAATGTTTCTTTTTTCTTTTGATTGTGTTAAACTTTAGGTAGTGATGAATATGAAAAAAATTGTTATTTTTGGAGGTGGCAGTGGGCTATCTCAATTATTAAAAGGTATTAAGTTATTCCCAGTTGAAATAACAGCTGTTGTTACAGTTGCTGATAATGGGAGAAGTACGGGAAGGTTACGTAAAGAATTAAATATACCAGCTGTAGG
>JAVXUB010000059.1:2859-4051 GCA_036642315.1 Bacilli bacterium | reverse complement strand
AATTTAAAAGTATTTATTCAAGCTGCAAAAATGCGTAATGAACCGCTAGATCATGTATTATTATATGGTCCTCCAGGTTTAGGTAAAACAACTCTTGCTCACATTATTGCAAATGAAATGGGAAGTAATATTAAAACTGCGAGTGGTCCGTCTATTGAAAAAAGTGGAGATTTAGCAGCAATACTTTCATCTTTAGAGCCAGGTGATGTATTATTTATTGATGAAATACACCGTATACCAGTTTTTATTGAAGAAATATTATATCCAGCAATGGAAGATTTTGAAATTGATATTATTATTGGTGCTGATGGAAAAAGTAAAAGTATAAAAATAGATTTACCACCATTTACATTAGTTGGAGCAACTACTAGAGCAGGTGATTTATCAAGCCCTTTAAGAGGACGTTTTGGAATAGTTAATAAACTCGAATTTTATTCATTTAATGAATTAAAAGAAATAGTTAAACGAACTGGGTCTGTATTAAATATGAGCATAACTGATGATGCAGCAGAAGAAATAGCAAAAAGAAGTAGAAAGACTCCACGTATTGCTAATCGACTTTTTAAGCGTGTTCGTGATTTTGCTTTAGTTGAAGGTAGTGGTAAAATTGATTTAGATATAACAAAAAAAGCCCTTGATCGACTTAAAGTAGATAAATATGGACTTGATAATATTGATATTGAATATTTAGAAGCATTAATAAATAAGTTTAATGGGGGTCCAGTTGGTATTGACACTATTTCTACGGCAATAGGTGAAGAAACTTCGACTGTTGAAGATGTAGTAGAACCATTTTTATTACAAGAAGGTTTTATTAAAAGAACAAGAAGTGGTAGAGTAGCAACAAGTTTATCTTATGAACATTTAGGAATAAAACATGATAAAACTTTATTTGATTTGGAGGTATAAAAATGATATTTGATGGAAAAAAACTACGTGATGAAATTCTTTTAGAAATAAAAAATAAAATAATAAAAGAAAATATTGATGCAACACTTGCAATTATTTTAGTAGGAGATAATGATGCATCTAAAATATATATAAAAAATAAAGTAAATGCCTGTAATGAAGTAGGTATAAAAGTAAAAACATTTGAGTTAGATGAAAATACAAGTGAGTTAGAAGTAATAAATTTAATAAAAGAGTTAAGTGATAATAAAGAAATAACTGGAATAATTCTACAAAGTCCAGT
>JAVXUB010000059.1:0-2759 GCA_036642315.1 Bacilli bacterium | reverse complement strand
AGATTAAATGGTAAAATAACAGGAGATGTAGATTTTGAAAATGTTAAAAAGAAAGCTAAATTTATAACTCCTACACCAGGCGGAGTTGGACCAATGACCGTCGCAATGATTTTAGAAAATATTTTAGTAAGTTATGAAAGGATGAATAAAAATGGATAAAATATTAAAAAATGCTTTAGAAAGTGAAGCAAAAAGACAACTTAACAACATTGAGTTAATTGCATCAGAAAACTATGTTACAAAAGACATTTTAGAGTTACAAGGAAGTATATTAACTAATAAATATGCTGAAGGATACCCAGGAAAAAGATATTATGGCGGATGTGAATATATTGATATATTTGAAAATAAAGCAATAGAATATGCATGTAAACTTTTTAATTGTTCTTTTGCAAATGTACAACCACATTCAGGATCAAGTGCTAATATGGCAGTTTATCGGGCATTACTACAAAAAGGTGACAAAGTAATGGGGATGAATTTATCTAATGGGGGACATTTAACTCATGGACATAAGTTATCTTTTAGTGGACAAGACTATGAAATAGTTTCTTATGATGTATCAAAAGATTCAGAAACAATTGATTATGATGAATTAGAAAGACTTGCTTTAATTGAAAAACCCAAAATGATTATAGCCGGAGCTAGTGCTTATTCAAGAGTAATAGATTTTAAAAGATTTAGAGAAATATGTGATAAAGTAGGAGCTATTCTTATGGTAGATATGGCTCATATTGCAGGTTTAGTTGCAACTGGTTTTCATCCATCACCTATTCCTTATGCAGATGTAGTTACTTCTACAACTCATAAAACTCTAAGAGGACCTCGTGGAGGAATTATTTTAACAAATAATGAAGAAATAATTAAAAAAATAAATAAAACTGTTTTTCCAGGAATTCAAGGTGGACCTTTAATGCATATAATTGGTGCAAAAGCAGAATGTTTTTATGAAGCATTAGATCCTTCATTTAAAATTTATATAAAAAATGTCGTAGATAACGCTAAAACATTAAGTAAAACTTTAACTGAAGAAGGTTTTAAAGTAGTATCAGGTGGAACAGATAACCATTTAATCTTACTTAATGTAAAAGATACATGTGGAATAACTGGTAAATATGCTGAAGTAGTACTTGATAAAATTCATATAACAGTAAATAAAAATACTATTCCAGGAGATACAGAAAGTCCTATGGTTACAAGTGGAATTAGAATAGGAACACCAGCCATGACTACACGCGGGTTTGGTGAAAAAGAATTTATTCAAACAGGAAAGTTAATTTCAAAAGCATTAAAAAATCATGACAATGCTGAAATTTTAGAAGAATTATCAAAGGAAGTAATAGAGTTAACTAATAAGTTTCCTTTAGATATATAGGTGATTTATGAGTGCATGGGATAAAGAATATATTAATTTATGTAAAGAAATATTAGAAACTGGTACAAGGGTACATAATAGAACTGGAATAGATACAATAAAAATTCCATTCAAATCTTTTACTTTTGATTTACAAAAAGAGTTTCCTATTTTAACTACTAAATTTGTAGCATTTAAGTCATCAGTTTTTGAGCTACTTTGGTTTTATCAAGCAAAATCTAATGATGTACGTTTTCTTCAAGAACGTGGTGTTAAAATATGGAATGAATGGGAAATAGATGAAGATGGTCATTACCAAGATCGTGTTTTTCCGAAAAGTTATGCTCACACAATTGGGACTGCTTATGGATATGTAGTAAATAAATATAATTTAATTGATAACTTAATTGATAAACTAAAAAATAACCCAGAAGATAGAAGAATGATTATGTCTTTATGGGATGAATCTTTATTAAAAACAGCAGTTCTTCCATCATGTGTATGGAATTCAATGTGGGATGTAACAAATGGATTTTTAAACTGTATAGTAACTTGTAGAAGTAATGATGTACCTTTAGGAATGCCCTTTAATGTTACTCAATATGCTGTTTTAGTTCATATGCTAGCACAAGTATCAGGTTTAAAACCAGGTAAACTTTATTATAATGTTAAAGACTTACATATTTATGTTAATCAAATAGATGGTATAAATGAACAAATAAGAAGATATGAAACAATGGAAGATTTACCTGCTCCAACATTATGGTTAAATCCTGAAATTACTGATTTTTTCAAATTTGACAATAGTAAAGAATTAAAAGATATAAAACTAATTAACTATGAACACCGTGGTAAAATAGTTATGGAGGTAGCAGTATGATTTCTATTATTGCTGTAGTAGGAAAGAATAATGAAATAGGACTTAATAATGAACTTATATGGCATTTACCAAATGAATTAAAATATTTTAAAAGTGTAACAGAAAACCATGCAATTGTTATGGGATATAATACTTATAAATCAATTGGTAAACCACTACCTAATCGAAAAAACATTGTTTTAACAGATACTGAAATTGATGGATACTTAATAAGTAATAATGAAGATATAATAAATAAATATTTAAATAGTGATGAAGAAGTTTTTATAATAGGTGGAGCTTATACATTTAATTATTATATGCCTTATGCTACTAAACTTTATTTAACAGAAGTAGATGAAGAAAGTTTAGCTGATTCATTTTTCCCATCATTTAAAAAAGAAAATTACACAAAAAATGTAGTTGGAAATAATGAGGATAATAATGTAATTTATAGTCATGTAATATATATAAGGAAGGAAGAAAAATAATGCAAAGAGGAAAATTAATTGTAATTGAAGGAACTGATTGTTCTGGTAAAAAAAC
>JAVXUB010000058.1:0-4066 GCA_036642315.1 Bacilli bacterium | reverse complement strand
GTTACTAAAATACCCATTAAACCTGATATTAACCCAACTATAAATGTCTCAGCATTAAACACTCTTGAAACATCTTTTTTACTTGCTCCAATAGATCTTAAAATACCTATTTCTTTAGTTCTTTCTAGAACAGAAATATAAGTAATAATACCTATCATAATTGATGAAACAATTAATGAAATTGAAACAAAAGCCATTAAAACATAACCAATAACATCAATTATAGTAGTAACTCCTTTTAACATAACTCCTACTAAATCAGTATAATTAATATTGTTTTCTTCTTTGTTTTCATCATTATATTTACCAATCATATCAGTTATTTTTTCTTTTGAATCAAAATCTTTAGGATATAAATTAATTTTGCTAGGTTTGTTTAAATCAATAATACCTATTTCTTTTAATACATCATCATAACTGAGCCCTGCTTCTTTAGTAAAGCTTTCAATTAATTTTGCAGCATCAGTTGGACTTAATGATTGTAAATACATTTTTTGTTCATTCGATAAACTATTAATATCAAATTTTTTATTATCACTAAAAGGTAATCCAGTTAAAACATTAACTTTAGGATTATTTTTTTGTTCCATTGCTATCTTTGTATTATTTATTTTGTTTATTACATGTTCAGTTAATTCTTTAGTATATAAAACTCCACCAGTAGAAACATTACTTATTGATTCTTCATTTATTTTTATAATACCTACTACTTTTATTTCTTCAGCACTTTTTAATAACCCGTTTACATACTCCGTATTTTCTTTTTCATTACTCCATCTATTACTTGAATATTTATAATAATCAGAATTAAGTAATACTTTAAATTTTAAATTTAATAAATCATCATAACTATAAGTTGATGGTTCAACTTTTATTTCTTCTCCATTCATTATTTTTTTATATACTTCTTTTAATTCATTACTATCTTTTAAACCTAAAGCATACAAAGTATAATCACTTATTTCATTAAATTCATCAACTAAAACAACTACTTCATTATAATTTTTTGGCCAAGATCCTTTAACTAAATCATAAGTCTTTTTATTTAATTCATCATTATTAAACATTTCTATAAAAATATCAGTTGGTACCATTTGTTTTTGCATTTCATTTAATGAAAATCCCATATCTTCAAAAACTTTATTAGGGTTTACTTGAATAAACCCTTTTTCATTTTCTTTATAAAGTTGTAAATTTAAATCATATCCATAACTAACTGCACTAGTATAATCTTTTATATTAGATTCTTCTTCAATATATTTTTTAAATACTTCTAAGTTATTTGTTTTCATTTTTGCAGTCATTGTACTCATCATTTCAAACATCATATCATTTGAGTGAATTAAACCATCATCATGAACTTCTTTTTCACGAGTAGGCATCATTAAATTTAAAAAATCATTTGCATCAATTGATTTTTGTTCAATTATTAAAGGATAACTTGCAAGTGTTTCTTCTTCTACTTTAGAAATATATTCTTTTACTCCATTAGAAATAGAAAGTATTAAAGCAATACCTATTATACCAATAGAACCTGCAAAAGATGTTAACAAAGTTCTTCCTTTTTTAGTTAATAAATTAGTTAAACTTAAACTCATTGCTGTTAAAAAAGACATTGATTTTTTATTATTAGTCTTATTTTCTTGTTTTTTATTTTTTTTACTTTTACTGTCATAAGGTAGCGAATCACTTATTACTTCACCATCAAATAAGTTAATTATTCTTGATGAATATTTTTTTGCAATCTCAGGGTTATGTGTAACCATTATAATTAATCTATTCTCTGAAATTTTCTTTAATATTTCCATTATTTGTAAACTTGTTTTTGAATCAAGTGCTCCAGTTGGTTCATCTGCTAAAAGTATATCAGGGTTATTAACAAGAGCCCTTGCAATTGCAACTCTTTGCATTTGTCCACCTGACATTTGACCAGGTTTCTTATATAATTGATTACCTAAACCTACTTCTTCTAAAACTTCTATAGCTCTTTTTCTTCTATTCTCTTTACTAACCCCAGTTAAAGTTAATGCAAGTTCAACATTTGCTAAAACACTTTGATGCATTATTAAATTATAATTTTGAAACACAAAACCAACTGAATGATTGCGATAATTATCCCAGTCTTTATCTTTATATTTTTTAGTACTTACTCCATTTATTATTAAGTCGCCGTCAGTATAAGCATCAAGCCCGCCAATAATATTTAAAAGAGTTGTTTTTCCACAACCAGATGGACCCAAAACAGATACAAATTCACTTTCTCTAAACTCAAGTGTAACATCATTTAATGCTTTAACTGTTTCGTTACTTGTTACATAATCTTTATTAATATTTTTAAGTTTTAACATATTTATCTCTCATTTCCTACTACATTATATAACTAAATTGTGAAAATTAAGTAAAATTTATTTAGATATTATATTAAAATCAACAAACTTTATATTTTCTTTTAAACTTTTTAAATCTTTTTTTATTTTTAATTCAATCTTTATAAGTTCTTTTATATTAACATCATCATTAATAGCAATCTCAATTGAGGCATCATAATAAGATCCATATTTAATTAAAAATGAATCACTATATAATACATTTTTATTACTATTAATTATTTTTTCAATTTTTTCCTTTATTACATCGTTATTTTCATCTTTTCCAATTAACGCAATTACATTATTAATTATTATTTTTATTCCTTCAGTACTAATTAATAAACCAATTAAAATACTTCCTAAAAAGTCAATTGAAGGAATAAATTGACCGAGTAAAATAATAAGTAAAACAAATATTGAAGATAATACATCAATAAATGATTCTTTAGCTGATAAGTTTAATATACTACTTCTTATTTCTTTACCAACATTAAGCAAGTAACTAGAACTTAAAACTTTTAAAAATATTACTATTAAAACAATAAAAACAACATTCATATTAGTAACACTATAAGTTATAAAGAAAGATTTAATTAAAATAAAAAGTCCCATTAAAAATATAAATATTCCTATAAACATCTCTGTTATATATTCAAATTTACCAAACCCAAAAGGAAACTTTTTATTAGCTCTTTTATGACTTATTTTACCACTTATTAAAGCAATTAAGTCTGTAACAAAGTCACTTACTGTATAAAATCCATCAGCAATAAGAGTAAAACTACTAAATATTACCCCACCTACAATTTTTAAAACTGATACTACCACATTAATTAAAGCACTAAATATAAGCACTTTTCTTTCTTTTTTCATCTTTTTAACACCCCTTAGTGTAAATTTATTTTACCATAATTTAACTGTTTAATCAATAAAAGTAAAACCATAATATTAATGGAGGCGGATTATGAAAAAAGTTCCTAAAATGATTTCTACTAAAGATGCATCATACATAAAAGATATTTTTAATTGGAATATCATTGCATTTAAAAAGTATAATTATTACATTAGTATTACAAGTGATGAAGAAACAATTAAGTTATTTAATGAAGCATCAAAAATGCATTATGACATATGTGAATTATTAATTAACATATTAGAAAGTGGTGAAGAACTTGAATAATAAAGAGTTATTATTAGATGTTTTAGAAATGGAAAAAAATATGGCTGTAAACATGACTTATTCATTAAATGAATCAAGTAATGAAGCCCTATATAAAGAGTTATTTACAATCTTTGATGTTATTAGTAAAAGTACTAAAAAATTATTTACTCTAGCATATAATAAAGATTATTATGTGCTAGAAAAAGAAGATTCAAAAAAAATTAAAGAAGCAGTAAAAACACTTAGAAGTGAGTTTGACTGTTGTCCTAAATAAATGTGAAAAACGTATTTTTTTAAAAATACGTTTTCTTTATTATTCTTTAATTAAACTTTCAATTCTATTTTTATAGTTTTCTAACTTAGAATTTAAAATACTTATCTCACTATCTTTTTTATTTAATTCAAGTTTTAAATCATTAATAGTTCCTTGTAATTCATTATTTTTTAAATTCAAGTTATTATAATAATTGTTAGTTTCCTTACTTAAAGTTTTATTTTTTTCATTATTTTCTTTTATTTTCTTAATATTATCATA
>JAVXUB010000057.1:0-4085 GCA_036642315.1 Bacilli bacterium | reverse complement strand
CAATGATAAATTTACTTTTATCAGCAGAAGTTATAACTTCAAAAAAAGAATATTTTTCATTAGGAAAAAATTACAAAGAATTTATAAAAATGGATACTTATGAAAAAATAAATTTATTATTTGATAAATATTTAGTAGCACCAATAAGTTGTATAAATGAAATAGATAGAATATATAATTATAGTTTTAAGTACAGTTCTACTTATTTAAATTTGTACGAACCAAGAAATTTTGTAATAGATTTAGTTAAATTATTACCAATAGATAAATATGTTGATGGAGATAAATTCATAACCGCAGCAAGGATGAAAAATTATAATTTTTTATCCTCTGTGGGTAGAGTTTTTATAAAAGATGAATACTACAATGAATATTATGAAGATGCTTCTTTCGTAAATCTTGGCGTAGGTTTTATAAATATGGTGCTAATTGAAAATTTAGCAGTTTTAGGAATTATTGATGTAAAACTTAGAGAAGAACAAGAAGATTTTTGCTTAGGAGGAAGCATATATTACTCAGTTGAATATTTAAAACTAACTAAATTTGGTGCCCAAATATTAGGATTAACAAAAAAAGATATAATACCTAAAGAAGCTAATCTTAAATTTTCTATAACTGATGATTTTTTAATAAAAATTCCCAATTGTAGTAAAAAGTTAGAATATGAATTATATTTTGATAGATTTTTAAAATCTATCAATAAAGATGATTATGAAACAACTTATTTACTTAATTTTGAAGGAATTGTAAAATTATTAGAGTTGGGTATAGATTTATTAGATGTAATTACTTTTATTATAGAAGAATCTTATGATGTACCATTAAATGTTTTAAACAAACTATATTACTGGCTTGATATATCAGATAAGGTTATAATAAAAGAAGTTAAAATCTTAACATTCCCAGATGAATTAAAAAAAGATGTATTAACTAAAAAGTTAATAAGTTTTACTGATAATAAAATTGAAAATTTTATTATCTTAAAGAAAAACAGTCAAAAAGAAGTAAAGAAAGTTTTAGAAAGTAATGAACTTTTCTGTAAAATAGAATAATAAATGTTATAATTAATTAGGAGATGATAATGATAAAAATAATTATAGGAGCTGATCATCAAGGTGTAAACCTAAGAGATCAAATAATTGATTATTTAAGTAGTAATGAAATTGAAGTAGAAGATATAGCTTTAGAAAACAGTAGTACAGATGACTATCCAGACTTCGCATACAAAGTATCTAAAGAAGTTTTAAAAAACGGTAATTTAGGTATTCTTATATGTGGAACAGGTATTGGTATGTCTATTGCTGCAAATAAAGTAAAAGGTATATTATGTGCAAGAGTCTTAAATGAAACAGATGCTTTTTTAGCAAAGAATCATAATAAAGCAAATGTTATAGCAATGCCTTCTAATATTAATATAGAAGAAATGAAAAAAATAATAGATGTTTTTATTGCAACTAAATTTCCAGTTGAAGAAAGACACCTTCGTCGTATC
Organism: Bacilli bacterium; assembly: GCA_036642315.1. Taxonomy (GTDB): domain Bacteria; phylum Bacillota_I; class Bacilli_A; order RF39; family UBA660; genus Onthocola_B. Next base: position 2,593 of record JAVXUB010000057.1, on the reverse strand, counting down.
GAAAAAATTAATAAAATAGAAAATGGAACATATAATGAACTATAAACTTATTTTATATATAGTATTTACATTTGTTTCAGCTTTTGGTTTATCTGGTATTAATTATAGTAATATAATTAAACCAAATAAAGTATGGGAAGCAAAAACCCTTGCTATGGTACTTAGTTTTGTACTTGGTTACTTATTAACCAATTTTGTCTTAGATTTTTTAAATTTTTAAATAGGAGCATAATGAAAAACAAAATATTAATAATTATTATTTTGATTTTAAGTTTTGTAGCAGTAAAAAGTAGTCAAAAAGAAATTTTGACTACTTTTTCTAATGAACCAGAACTAAAAAAAGAAGAAAAAGTAATAACTGTTAGTTTACTTGATACTAAAACAAATGAAAAAAAGATTCTTAATTTAGAAGATTACATAGTAGGAGTAGTATCTGCTGAAATGCCTGCATCATTTAGTGATGAAGCATTAAAAGCTCAGGCAATTGCAGCAAGAACTTATGCCATGTATAAAGTTAATACAAGTACTACTGACTATGACTTAGTAACTGATGTATCAAACCAAGCATTTATTACTGAAGATAAAATGCGTATCAAATGGGGTAGTGAATTTGATACATATTATAAAAAGATAAAAGATGCAGTAAACGAAACTAAAAGTTTAATTATGAAATTTGACAATACACCCATTTGTGCATTTTATTTTGCAATGAGTAATGGATATACAGAAGATGCTGCTTTAGTCTTTGGTAGCGATTTAAACTACCTTCATAGTGTTGATTCAACACTTGAAAAATCAATCAACAACTTCGAAGTAAATAAAGAGTTTACGAAAGTAAACTTTTGTAAACTCTTAGATATTACGTGCGAAGACATATTAATAACGAATGTTACTAGAAGTAAAACAGACCGTGTTAATAACATTACAGTTAATAACAAAACTTTTACAGGTACAACTTTTCGAAAGTTGTTGGGACTTCGCTCAACAGACTTTCGAATAGATATAGATAATGTCATTACTATTACTACAAAAGGTTATGGACATGGAGTAGGAATGAGTCAGTATGGAGCTAATGAAATGTCCAAAAACGGTAAAACATATCAAGATATATTAAATCATTATTATAAAGATATTGAAATTTCTAAAATTTAAATGTATAAATAAATATAATTTATCTCATACTTTAAGTAGGACGGTGAATTATGAAAAAAAGAAGATTGAAAGGTTTTGTACTACCAACATTATATTTATTAGTTATTGGTGTTTTATTTGTAAGTATTTCATTTTTAGGAAATGCTTTACAAACTAAACAAGATTATGGAAACATGGCAGTAAGTGCAATGAAAAATACTGTAACACCAGTGGTATCAACTCCAAATGCAAAAATAACAAAACCATATCAAAGTGAAAAAGTTTCAATTAGTAAATCATACTACGATATGTTAGATGAAGAAGGAAAACAACAACAATCACTTGTGTATTATGAAAATACATATTTACAAAATAGTGGAGTTTTATATAGTTCTGATGAATCATTTGAAATAATTAGTGTATATGATGGAACTATTTCAAAAGTAAGTAAAGATGATATCTTAGGTAATGTAATTGAGATTACTCATAATACTAATTTAAAATCTATTTATTACAGTTTAAATGAAGTAAGTGTCAAACAAGATGATGTTATAACTAGTGGAACTGTAATCGGAAAAAGTGGAGATAATAAATTAGAAAAAGAAAAAGAAAATTGCTTATTATTTGAAGTATTCTATAATGGAATTTCTATTGATCCTGAAGAATTTTATAATATGGATATAAAAGACTTACAATAATTCATAAAACGAACCCCTTAATAATAAGTTTTATTAAGGGGTTGTTTAAGTAATGAATAATAATATAAGTAAAAGAGTTATAAAAGAAGCTCAACATATGATTGATACTAAGGATACTATTAGAAGTATTGCAAATACTTATAATATAAGTAAAAGTACAGTACATAAAGATTTAAGTGAAAGGTTAATTGATTTAGATAAAAACTTATCAAATTCAGTAAATGAAATATTAAAAGAACATTTAGAAGTAAGACATATCCGTGGAGGAGAAGTAACAAGACAAAAATATAAAAAGAGGTAACTATGAAAAAATTCAAAAATATTCTTTATATGTGCGACAATCTTATTAGTTTATATAACACTAAACAGAATAAAATACTAACATATAAATTAACTAGTGATATATTAAAAAATGGTAAGATTGCAAATATAAATTCATTTATAGATAAATACAAGGTTTTTTTAAAAGAAAAAAACCTTAATAATAATATTTTAGGAGAATCTATAAATATTATTATCAATCCAAGTCTAACTAAGTGCGATAAAGATATATTAATAAATATTTTTAAAAATTTAAATTATCGCACTGTATTACTCACAAATGAAATAAAATTATATAAGTTAAATAGTACGAGTGCATTCATTAATATGAATGAAGAATATACTATATTAACTTATATAAATGAATTTAAAGAAAAAGTTTCTTTTTTAATTGAAAACAACTTATTAACAGAATCTCAGTTTCTTGATTTAGTAATAACGAA
>JAVXUB010000056.1:0-4094 GCA_036642315.1 Bacilli bacterium | reverse complement strand
AGGAGTTGAATATAATGAAAAAAATCATATTTTGTAGTAAAAATTTAACTATTGGTGGAATGGAAAACGCACTTGTTTCCTTATTAAATTCAATTGATAAAAAACAATTTGATGTTACTTTAGTTTTAGAAAAAAAAACAGGGGAATTATTAAAAGATCTAGATGACAACATAAAATTAATTGATTATAATCTTTGCTCTAGTAAATTTATTTTATATAGAAAAGCAATTAATTTCAGTAAGTTCTTGTGTTGGTGCATATTTAAAAAAAACAAGTATGATTTTTCTTGTTGTTATGCAACATATTCTAATATTTGCAATAAACTTGCAAGATGTTCTTCTTTAAATTCACTTTTTTACGTACATAGTAATTACTATGAAAGCCTAAACCATGATTCTCAAAAAATTAAGGAGTATTTTGATAATTTAAATATAAGTAAATTTTCTAAAATTGCCTTTGTATCAAATGAATCAATGAAGGGACTATCAGTTGTTTATCCTGATTTAGTACCTAAGTTTTCAGTAATTGGAAATATATTTCCTTTTGAAAGGGTGCTTAAATATAGTAAAGAAAATGTTAACTTTATTAAAGAAAAAGGAATCACTTATTTTCTTTTTGTCGGAAGAATGGAAGAAGACTCAAAACAAGTAAAAAGATTATTGAACTCTATTAACTATGCAATAAAATATAATAATAATATTAAACTGCTGTTAATTGGTGATGGTCCTGATTTTGAATCTTATAAGAAATTTGTAAAGTATTTAAAATTGGAAAAATACGTTTTATTCTTAGGAGCATTAAAAAATCCTTATCCATATTATTTATTAACTGACTATGTAATTTTAACTTCAAACTATGAGGGATTTCCTGTAGTTTATTATGAAGCATTGTTTTTTAATAAGAAAATAATAACTACAGTACCAACATCAGATGAATCAATAGATATTAATAAAGAAGCTATAATTGTACCCAAAAACGAAACTGACATTGGTGAGAAAATTGTGCAATTATTAAATAAAAAAGAAAATTTTAAAAAACCTAGAGTAATTAATTTCGAAAAAATAAATAATACAAGATTAGCCATACTTTATGATATAATGAATAAGAAGGTGAGAATTAAATGAAAAAAATATTAATAACTGGTGGAACTGGTTTTATAGGAAGCCATACATGTGTTGAATTACTAGAAAATGATTATGAAATAATTGTTATAGACAATTTATGTAATTCAAAAGAAACTGTTGTCGAAAGTGTAGAAAAAATAACTAATAAAAAAATCAAATTTTATAAAGGCGATGTACGCGATAAAGAATTTCTGAAAAACATATTTATTACAGAAAAAATTGATGCAGTAATACATTTTGCTGGTTTAAAAGCTGTAGGAGAATCAGTTGAAAAACCCTTAAAATATTATGAGAATAATTTATATTCTACTATAACTTTATTAGAAGTTATGAAAGAAAGTAATTGCAAAAATATAATTTTTTCATCAAGTGCAACTGTATATGGAAAACCTTTAAGTTTACCAATATTGGAAGACTTTCCATTATCTGTAACTAATCCATATGGTGCGACAAAACTTATGATTGAAATGATTCTTAAAGACATTTATACTTCTGATGATGAATGGAAAATATGTATTCTAAGATATTTTAATCCAGTTGGATCACACTCTAGTGGATTGATTGGTGAAGATCCAAATGATATTCCAAATAATCTGATGCCTATTATTATTCAAGTTGCAAATGGGAAAAAGAATAAAGTGGATGTTTTTGGTGGAGATTATAATACCGTTGATGGAACTGGTGTAAGAGATTATATTCATATTGTTGATTTGGCAAAAGCTCATGTTAGTGCTCTTAAGAATTTGTTTAATCAAGATAAATTAAAAATCTACAATGTGGGGACAGGTGTAGGATATAGTGTTTTAGAAATGATTAAAACGTTTGAAAAAGTAAATAATGTAAAAATTCCATATGAAATAGTAGACAGAAGGCTAGGGGATATTGGTGCATGCTATGCTGCTACTGATTTAGCAAATAAAGAATTAAATTTTAAAGCTACAAAAACATTGGAAGATATGTGTGTCGATGCTTACAAGTTTGTATTGAAAAGTGGAGAAAAAAATGATTAAAGTAATGTCAATATTTGGAACTAGACCAGAAGCTATTAAAATGGCACCTCTAGTAAAGGAATTAGAGAGTCGCAGCGAAATAGAAAGCATAGTTTGTGTAACAGCACAACATAGAGAAATGCTTGATCAAGTGTTAGAGGTTTTTAATATTAAACCTGATTATGATTTAAATATTATGTCACAAGGTCAAACATTAACAGACATAACTGTTAAAGCAATAAAAGGATTAGAAAGTGTAATACAAGAATCAAAACCAGATTTAATTCTTGTTCATGGAGATACATCTACTACATTTGCAGGAGCACTTGCAGCTTTTTATAATCAAGTTTCTATAGGACATGTTGAGGCTGGGCTAAGAACATGGGATAAATATTCACCATGGCCTGAAGAAATGAATAGGCAAATGGTAGATAGGTTAGCAGATATATATTTTGCTCCAACAGAAGTTTCAAAACAGAACCTTCTTAATGAAGGAATAGATTCAAAGAAAATTTTTATTACTGGTAATACAGCAATAGATGCTATGAAGTATACAATAAAAAATGATTATGATCATGAAGTATTTTCCTGGATTGGAAATGATAGAATGATACTTTTAACAGCACATAGAAGAGAAAACCTAGGAGAACCTATGAGACACATATTCAAAGCTGTTAAAAGGATAGTAGAAGAGTTTAAAGATGTTAAAGTTATATATCCAATACATTTAAATCCTAAAGTAAGAGAAATAGCCAATGAAGTATTAAAAGATAATGATAGAATAAAGCTTATTGAGCCACTAGAAGTAGTTGATTTTCATAATTTTATAGCTAAGGCAAATATAATACTAACTGATAGTGGTGGAATACAAGAAGAAGCTCCATCACAAGGTAAACCAGTATTAGTACTTAGAGATACTACTGAAAGACCTGAAGGAATAAAGGCAGGAACTCTTAAATTAGTAGGTACAGTAGAAGAAACTATATATGAAGAAACTAAAAAACTACTGCTTGATAAAAAAGAGTATGACTTAATGAGCAAAGCTTGTAATCCTTACGGAGATGGAACAGCAAGTAAGCAAATAGTTGATAGTATTTTATTAAATAATTGGGAAAAATAATATAAAAAAATAGTAATAATAAATTACTATTTTTTTATAAATTATTTATAACCTATAACATAAGGTCTTAGTAATATCAATTTAAACTTAAGCAGTGACATACCACTATCCATATGAAGTCTTGGTATTTCTAAGTCTAAATCATCTCTATCAGCTTTTCTATGTTCCTTATTAGGACCATAAGTAAAAGCTAGAGAGTATTTATTTTGTACTAATTCATTTTTTATATTTTCAGTAATTACACCAAAAGGATACGCAAAGTATTTAGAACTAACAATATCTTGTTCCTTAATAAAATCCTCATTAACTACTATCTTATCTTTATTAAAAGATTCCTCACTATGAAGATCAAATGTATGAGAAGCAATTTCTATATTAGGATATTCCTTATTAAGCTTTAAAACTACATCTTTATTCATAAATTGATAAGGATCATCTTTCCATATAAAGTTATTGTTATAATTAACCCCAACATAAAATATAGTAGCATTAGCATTATACTTCTTAAGTAAAGGAGCAGCATAATAATAATTAGACGCATAACCATCATCCATTGTAATTAAAACAGATTTTCTTGGTATTTTACAAGTTCCTTTTTTAAAACAATAAAATTCATCAAGAGTTAATGTTTTATAGTTATGCTTTTTTAAATACTTTAACTGATCCTCAAAATTTTCATTACTCATTACAAAATAACTAGTAATATTATTATCTTTAATATACTTTTCAGTAGCAAAAGAATGATAACCTAAAATAGCCACTTTTTGATCATGATATAAATAAATAAAAAATGAAATAATTAATATAAGTACAAGTATTAATAAAAATATAATCTTCTTTTTCATATAGCACTTCCTTAAA
>JAVXUB010000055.1:0-4155 GCA_036642315.1 Bacilli bacterium | reverse complement strand
TATTTTTATGAAGGATATCATGCTTATTTGACTGAAAGCTTATAAAGAACTTGCTTTTTTAAATATGACAGTTTATAATTAATTTATTCAGTGATGACGGAATTTACAACTCTTGAACTGAAACGGAGAAGTCACGTTATGATAATAAAGATGATTAATTCATAAATTAAGGTGGTACCACGAAGAAATTCGTCCTTATTAATTTATGGATTTTTATTTTTAAGAAGATTAGGAGATATTTATGAATATTTATGATGATTTATTATGGAGAGGTCTTATTAAAGACTTTTCAGATCCAGAACTAAAAGATAAGCTTAATGCTGGAGGAATGACTTTTTATATTGGAACTGATCCTACTGGAGATTCAATGCATATTGGACATTTTTCTTCATTTTTAATTGCTACAAGATTAAAAAAAGCAGGACATAATCCGATTCTTTTAATAGGTGGTGCGACTGGTTTAATTGGGGACCCTAAACCTTCTACAGAAAGACCAATGATTACAAAGGAAGCAGTTAATCACAATGTAAAATGTTTAAGTGAACAAGCTAAAAATATTTTTGGTTTTGAAATAGTTAATAACTGGGAGTGGAGTAAAGATATTAACTTTATTGACTTTTTAAGAGACTATGGAAAATATTTTAGTGTTAATTATATGCTTGATAAAGATGTTGTTAAAAGAAGGATAGATGAAGGTATTACTTATACTGAATTTTCTTATATGATTATGCAAGCACTTGATTTTTTATGGCTTTATGAACACAAAAATTGTACAATGCAAGTAGCAGGACAAGATCAATGGGGTAATATTACTGCAGGTATTGAATTAATTAGAAAAAAAATTGGAAAGACTGCATATGGCTTTACAATGCCACTTATTACGAAATCTGATGGAGTTAAGTTTGGAAAAACTGAAGGTAATGCAATATGGCTTGATAAAGAAAAAACTACTCCTTATGAAATGTATCAATTTTTTATTAATTCAGAAGACTCAATGGTAATTGATTATTTAAAGAAGTTTACATTTTTAAGTAGGGAAGAAATAGAAAAAATTGAAAAAGAACATATTGAAAAGCCTGAAGAAAGACTTGCTCACAAAACACTTGCTAAAGAAGTAATTACATTCTTACATGGAAAAGATGAATATGATAATGCCTTAAAAATAAGTGAAGCTTTATTTTCAGATAAAATTTGGGAATTAAGTAGTACAGACATTATTAATAATTTAAAAGATATACAAAAGTTAGAAATAGATGGTTCTAAAACAATAATTGATGTTTTAATTGATAACTCAATATGTAGTAGTAAAAGAGATGCTAGAGAAATGGTTTTAAATGGAGCTATTAGCATTAATAATAAAAAAGTAACTGATGTTACATATATTATTGATAAAAACTCGGCAATTGATGGAACTGTTATTTTACTTAAAAAAGGTAAAAAGAACTACTATTTAGGTATTTGTAAATAATATAGGCATATACCAAAGAATATAAATCTTTCTTTCATATTATACAAATGAAAGGAGGATTTTTTTATGATAGTTTATCCAAAAAATCCTATATATCCTAGACCCTTAAATTATAATGGAGATAGATTTATTTTCCCATTTTTAGTGGGTGCACTTGCAGGTGGAGCTGCAATTGGCTTAACTAGACCTAGACCAATATATAATGTAGCACCACAAAATCAATATTATCCGCCATATTATAACCCTGCAATGCCTTATTATAATAACAATTACAGTTATTATGTACCATATCGCTAGAAGAAAAAGCTATCTTCTTGTTTTAAAAAATTAAATATAAGACCAATGTATAAAAAATAAATAATAATAGTAGAACCACCATAACTTAAAAATGGTAAAGGAATACCAATAATCGGTAATATTCCTAAATTCATACTAATATTTATTACTTGTTGAAAGACAAAAATACTAATAAAACTAATAATAAATAGTTTTATTTTTTTATTCTTTACTTTAGTTGTTAAAAATATAAAGAAATAATCAAGTAAAAGATAACTTATTAATACAATGGAACCTGATAGAAAACCAAAGTTACCAATATTAAATGCAAAAATAAAGTCAGTTGGAGCTTCTGGAATATATAAACTAATATTATTTAATCCACTTCCTAAGAAGCTTGAGCTACCCATTACTATTAAAGCATTTTCTAATTGATAACTACTATTTGTTGTAAAACTTAAAAGTCTTTCGACCCTGTAAAAAAAACTAGTACCAATTATATTAATTAATAAGTCACGGTTATAATTAAAGAGTAAATAAAATGATATAACAAATAATGTAACGATAGTTAAAAGAAGTAAAAACCACCATTTACTAATTTTTGAAAATAAAAGTAACATGATAGCTATAAGTAAAAAGAAAATTATAGCACCAGTATCAGGCTCTAGAAATACTAATATAGATGGTATTAGAACGATTATTATTACTTTAAAAATTAATTTAAATTCATCTTTTTTACAAGATATTTTGTGTTTACTAATAACATCACTTAGAAATAAAGATAAGGATAACTTCATAAGTTCACTTGGTTGAAATGAAAAAGCACCAATACTAAACCAAGCCCTAGCACCATTTATTTCTTTACCTATAAAAAGGACTAAAACGAGTAGAATTAAAGAAAAAAGATATAATAAAAAACTATATTGAAGTATCTTATTTAAATTTAGTTTATAGGTTAAGAATAATAAAAAGAATCCTAAAACAAACCAAATAATTTGTTTAGTTAAATGCATATTATAAATAGGTGATATAACTTTAGCATTTTGCATATTAAAAAAACTAATAATCATTAAAATTATTAAAGGAATAAAAAATAGTAAATAATATTTTTTTATACTTTTCATATTTATATTATGGTACAAAAGCTTGGTTATAATCATAAAATATATTGGAGGGAATAATGAATAAATTACCAAATGTATTTGCAAATCCAATTAATAAAGAAATAAACAATGTTCAAGAAATGTTTTATGGTAAGGAAAACAGAAATATTAAACATAATGGGTTAAGTATTAATACTAAAATAAATAATATTTTTAGATCAAAGGAACATGTTTATAAAAGTAAAGTTAGAATTACGTTTATAGGTGGTGTAGAAGAAGAAGTAATAGTTGGTAAAACTAATTTGAATTTATTAACTATGGAAGGTAAACTTATTAGAATTACTGATATACTTGATATTGAAAGAATATAAAAAAAAGTATATCTTAGAGCATCTCTTCGATATACTTTTTTAGTTGTCTTGCATTTTTTCCAAATATGATTTTTAATTGATTATCAATTTCGACGATACCTTTAGCACCAAGTTTTTGAATTGATTCTTTATCGGCTTTGGTAACATCTTTTAATATTACTTTAAATCTACTCATATTACATTCAGCATTTATTATATTATCTTTACCACCTAAGTAAGTTATAAGTTTATTTGCTTCAATAAAAAAGTCTCTTTTAGAAATTTTTACTATAACTAAAGATATAATAATTAGTATTATTGCTATAATTGAATATTGTATAAATGTTATCATTCGCTTCACCTAAATTAAGTATACTACAAAAAATTAAAAAATAAAACTAATTATAATTTTTAAAAATAGCACGAAATAAATAAATACACATAAATTATTAATGAGAATACATGAAAGGGTGAAAAAAATGAATAATAAAAGCGATAAACAAGGCAATTGCGTAAATGAGATTCTTAATGTTATTTTAGTACTACAAGAAAATGCATGTCCAGATAACTGTTTACAAACATGTGATAGACCAATTCTCGGCGGCGGACCAAATTGCTTAATCTGTAATACAAGACCAGTTATGTTATATACTTGTTGTGGAAATGGCGTTCCATGGAGTATGCCAACTGCTAAAGATACAACAATTAGCTGTTCAGGTCAAGGCGTTACTGAAACTTGTTCTACAGTATTTAGAGTAGAAAAAATAGAATGTAATTGTTGTACATTTAGAGTTCTTGCAGAAAATGAAGATACAAATTGCGTATTTCCATATGTTGCAACAAATGTTTTCTTTACAATGGATTGCAGCTGTCTATGTAGCATAAGATGTTTATCAGATACTTTCGTAGATTGTGTGTGTTAATTAAATTTCAACCATTATGTGGTTGATTTTTTTTG
>JAVXUB010000054.1:0-4300 GCA_036642315.1 Bacilli bacterium | reverse complement strand
TCAATAAAAGTAATGTGTAAATTGAATAAATGAATAAAAAGTAATATATAAATTAATAATATTAAAGTTGAAATTAAATATATTTAAAAAATTAGTGACAAATATTAAGGTTGTGTATATACTTATATTAAAGAAAAAATAAAAAGTAGCTTATAAATAGATACAAAAATAAGCTTAGAAGAACTAAGTTATCTAAACTTATTTTTATATTATTATCTAATTGTTAAAGCTTTACTTCCTAAGTAAGTAAAACTTGACATAAAGGTATCTTTATCAACTTTCAATTTAACTCCATCTATAGGGTCATTGTAATATATAAAATCAGAATCATATCCAGTCAATAGTATTGCGTGATTGTCAAAATCAGCGTCAATAACTTTGTTAGAGTTAGGTGAGTACCACTGTTCTGGTGATACTACTGGTTGAAATGATTTATTTACCCAGGCAACAACAGGATTTCCATTTGAAAGTTCACTTTGTATATCAGAATAGTCGGATCCAGTTAAGTTTGTTATAGTTGGAAATTGATTTTTAAGATGTTCACATAAAGGATTAGGATTTATTATATATCCCATTTCTTTACCTGTAACATCTCCAACAAATCCTTTATCTGGATCTCCCCAAGAAATTATATCAGTTTTACCATTAGCAGTAGATGTAAGCATTGGAGTAGTATCTATTGGCAATAGTTTGGAGAATTCTATCTTATCTAATTTAGTATTTGTTTTGTATTCAACTAACATTTGAAGTGATACAATTTCACAACCATTATTTAGTTCTGGCATCTGATTTTCAATTGGAACATCAAGCTCTACAGAGGGCTTTATATTATCAGTAGATTTAGTTAAAAAATTTTTTAAATTTGAAACAGTCTCTGAAGTTTTAAATTCTAAATTTATAGATTCTTCTATATCTGTTAATAGGTTTTTTATAGATGATGTAATGTTTTCATATGTAAAATGGTCAAGATTGTATTTGAACTTCTCTGATGAGAATGGGTTTAAAAAAATAACAGTTCCTATTAAAGTTACAAATATTAATAATTTTGAACTGAGCTTCATATAAAAAATCCTCCTATTTATCTGTCATGGTTAAATTGGTGTATACGTAATTATTAATTATAAATTGATACGAAGGAAAAAGCAAATTAAATATAAATGATATAGGTAAAGATTTTGAGTATAGATTAAATAAGAAAATATAAATCATTTAAAAGGACGTGATAAAGTGCATAAAGTTTTGACGAAATGCCCAGTATGCAGTGAAGAACTTAAGATTACCAAACTAGAATGTAACCATTGTAGCACTAAAATAGAAAATGATTTTTCTTTTTCAAATTTTGAAAAACTTTCTAAAGAACAATTAAATTTTGTGGAAGTATTTTTAGCTTGTAGAGGAAATATAAAAGACGTTGAAAAAAAACTTAATATATCTTATCCAACAGTTAGAGGAAAGTTAGATGAAGTTAATAACGTACTTGGACTAAATGTAAAAAAAGATAGTGACAAAGAAAAGCAACATATAATGGATATGTTAGAAAATGAAGAAATATCTTCAGATGAAGCTATAAAATTATTAAAAAATTTATAATTAAAAGGTGGTAATTTATAATGGAAGATAAAAAGAGAATTTTAAAAATGGTTGAAGAAGGTAAAATCAGTGCAGAGGAAGGTATAAAATTACTAGATGCATTAGAAGTTAGTAATAATAAAGAAGAAAAAGTTCATAAAGAAGTAAGTATTAATGATGAAGAATTTTTCAAAATAGAAAAAGATAAGTCAAAAGGTAAAATGATATATATAAGAGTGATAAGTAGTGATGGTGAAAGAGTAAAGGTTAATGTGCCTGTTGAATTTTTAAAAATATTAGGAACAAACATAGCTATGGGTGGAATTAATTTAGAGAAGCATAATGTGGATATAAACAGTATAATTAGTGCTGTTGAAAATGGGTTTGAAGGAAGATTGGTAGAGGTTGATAGTAATGATGGAGATAAAGTAATAATTGAGATAGGTTAGGGGGATTATGCATTGAAGATACTTGTTAAAAGTAAAGATATGAAAAAAGATATCAATATAAGCTTACCTATGTGCATGATAACTACTGTATTAAGGTTTGTAAACATTTCTAGTAGAAAATATGGTGGTAATAATAAAGTAGTGAATGATTTATTTAATGATTGTAATAAAGATAATCTTATAAAAGGTCTTAAATATTTAAGAAAGCATCATAAGGGGTTAGTACTTGTTGAAGTATATAGCCCCGATGGAGAAGTTGTTAAAATACAAATTTAATATATAAAAGGTGGTATTGGTATTGGAAAGTACGGGGAATTTAAAAAGTAATAAGCTCTGGAATAAAAACTTTTTTCTACTTTGGCAAGGTCAATTAGTATCTTGTTTAGGAGATGCTTTTTATTCTATGGCTCTTGGATTTTGGGTTTTAGATAAAACAGGATCATCTGCTATAATGGGGATACTAATGGCAGCAGTTAGTATTCCGAGAATAGTTATAGGACCTTTTGCAGGGGTTATAGTAGATAGGTTTGATAGAAAAAAACTTATACTTTTAGGTGATTTTATAAGAGGCATAGGCATGATATTTGTAGGATATGCAGCCTTTAATAATTTTTTAGAAGTATGGATGGTTATGGTAGTTGGTATTGTATGTGGAATATGTTCAGCATTTTTTAATCCAGCTATAAGTTCAGTTATACCAGATTTAGTATCAAGTGATAATATAGTAAAAGCAAATTCAGCTCAACAAATGGCAACATCAACAACAAGTCTAATAGGAAGTGTATCTGGTGGATTTATTTATTCAATTCTTGGCGCATCAGTCATGTTTATATTCAACGGCATAAGTTATATAGCTTCAACAATAAGTGAAATGTTTATAGATATCCCAAAGGTAGAGAGAAAAAATACTGAATTAACAATTAAAGAGGATTTTAAGGAAGGGATAAAATTTACTTTTGGTTTTAGAGGATTTGTTATATTATTATCTGTTGCTTTTTCACTTAACTTTTTATACGCAATGTTTTTTCTATTACTTAGACCACTATTTATGATGGAAGAGTCTTTGGGAGTTGCTAGATTTGGAATTATATCAGCATTTCAAAGTATTGGTATGATTAGTGCTAGCATAATTCTTACTAAAGTAAATATAAAAGCTGAAAATAGATCCAAGGTAATGTTACCAGCATTGTTTTTACAAAGTGTATGTTTCTTTTTAGGAATACTTATAAATAACTTCTATTTTATGTGTTTATGCTTTTTTTTAGGTAGCTTTTTAAATACAATTTCAAATACAGTAAGCATGTCTTCTATGATGGTAGTCATACCTCAGAATATGAGAGGTAAAGTTATGAGTATTGTGTTTACTTTATCTATGGGAATTTATCCAATAGGAACGTTAGTGGGAGGAATACTTGGAGATATATTTTATCCAAGAACGATTATGATTGGTTGTTTTTTAATAGGAATAATAGGTAGTATTCCTATACTTTTTAGTAAAAGTGCAAAAAAAGTATTGAATTATAATCCAGAAATTCAAACTTTAGAAGAAATAAAAAGTTAAATTATTTTAATAAAACTAAATTAATGTTATTTGTAAAAATAGAGCTTTCTTAGTATTAAATGCATAATAATATAAGTATTTTATGCAAAAGCTATAAATAATGACAAATTAGGAGGACATAAAAATGGCAAAAAAACCTTTAGTAAGTAATGCAAAGAAGGCTCTAAACCAAATGAAATTAGAAATGGCAGGAGAGTTAGGAGTTCCGAGCGACCATGTAGAAGGTGCTAATAAAAGCTCTTATAAAAATGGTGTTATGGGTGGTAATTTAGGTGGAATGATGAGTAAAAGACTTGTAGAAATGGGTCAAGAACAATTACTTAGAGAATATAATAGTAAGAAAAAATAAAAATATAGTATCTCAAAATACAGCAAAGATAAGTTTTTATCTAAAGCTTGATATTTTGAGATACTATATTTTTTAGCCTCTTTTTTTTTGGAGTTCTAAATATTCATTTAAAATATTTTCAGAAATTTCTTCCTCAGTAGTAACAAAAGAAGCTCTAGTCCAAAGACTTTCTAAGTGGTTTAAATGATTAAACTCACTTCTTAATATTTTAGAAGATATTACTTTGAACTTCACAACAATATCATGAGGACTTATATCTGACAATGGATTTACTTGTACTTTGCAATAATCTTCTCCACAATAAATATTTAAGATTCTTATATTTAAAAGCTCTGCTTCTGATTTTATTATTTCATAAAATCTTTTTTTCAC
>JAVXUB010000053.1:0-4352 GCA_036642315.1 Bacilli bacterium | reverse complement strand
TTTTATTCATAAAAAAAACATTATTTTTTTACAAATAATGTTTTATTTTATTTCTTCAAATCTATATTTTTGAGTTATTTCTGGATATTTAGTTTTATCTACTAAGCTGTTAAACATTTCGTAATCACGGACCCAAACGTCCGTTTCGTTTTCTGTGTTTTGATAAACTACTTTTAAAGATAAATCTTCAGAATCTTTTGCAAGAGCTATAACTCGATAAGTATGACCTTTAAAATGTTTATATAAAGAATTAATCTCTATCTTTCTCATTTTTGTCATCTTCTTTTTTGATTGGTTTTGGTAAACATTCTTTTCTTGATAAATTAAGTCTTCCACGATTATCTGTACCAAGAGATTTAACCATGATTTCATCCCCTACAGAGACTATATCGCTTGGTTTGTTAACTCTTTCATGTGCAAGTTGTGAAACGTGTACTAACCCTTCACAACCAGGCCATAATTCAACGAAGCAACCAAAGTCTTCGACTTTAACTACTTTTGCGTTATAAATGACTCCTTCTTCAACAACTTTAACTATGTTTTCAATCATTTTTCTAGTTTTTGCAATGATTTCGGCATCAGTATGGTAAATTATTACTCTACCATCATCTTCTAAATCAACTTTTACAGCATCTTTATCATTAACTGATAATACGTTTGATGCCTCAAGTATAATTTTAGTAATCATTTCTCCGCCACGACCAATAACATCTTTAATCTTTTCAGGATCAATTTTAAATACATCAATCTTTGGAGCGTATTTACTTAATTCTTTTCTAGGTTCACTAATAGTTTTATTCATAACATCAAGTATTTGAAGTCTTGCTTTTTTTGCTTGTGCTAATGCTTCTTTTAAAATATCTTTAGTTACACCTTTTATTTTGATATCCATTTGTAGAGCTGTAATACCATCTTTAGTTCCAGCTACTTTAAAGTCCATATCACCCATGTGATCTTCAAGACCTTGAATATCTGTTAGTATTGTATATTTCTTGCCATTTTCAATTAAACCCATTGCAATACCTGCAACTGGAGCTTTTATTGGAACACCTGCTGCCATTAAACTTAAACAGCCTGAACAAATAGTAGCTTGACTTGATGAACCATTACTTTCAAGTACTTCACTTACTACACGTATTGTATATGGAAATTCTTCTTCAGATGGGATAACTTGAGCAAGAGCTCTTTCTCCAAGGGCACCATGACCAACTTCTCTTCTTCCAGGTGAACCATATCTTCCAGTTTCTCCTACTGAGAATTGTGGAAAATTGTAATGTAACATAAATCTTTTAGTATCTTCAATTCCAAGTCCATCTAATATTTGATGTTCTCCAATTGCACCTAGTGTAGTTGTTGCTAAAACTTGTGTTTCTCCTCTTGAAAATAAGGCTGAACCATGAGTTCTTGGTAAAATATCAATACCTGCATAAAGATCTCTTATTTCATCCATTTTTCTTCCATCAGGTCTTATTTTATCATCTGTAATAAGTTTTCTTACAATATTACCTTCAATCATTTCTAAAGTTTTAGATACATCTTTAATAATACTATTTAAGTTCTCATCATCTTTATAAAGTTCTTTAAAGTGTTCGATAGTAGATGCTTTTACTTCATCTATTTTTGCATATTTTGCTAATTTTTCTTTTATTTTAATAGCTTTTTCCATATCTTTTTTAGCAAATTTCTCTATTTCTTCTTTTAATTCATCATTTACAACTGATTTTTCTAATACTACTTTTGAAACTCCAATTTCATTAATAATTTCTTTTTGGAATTTACAAAGTGTTTTAATATTTTCATGTGCAAACATTAATGCATCAAGCATTACTTTTTCACTTAATTCTTGACATCCAGCTTCTACCATACAAATAGCTTCTTCAGTTCCAGCTACTGTTAAACTAAGACTACTTTTTTCAGCTTCTTCAGCTGTAGGATTAATGATAAATTCATCCCCTATTAAACCTACTATTACTCCAGCTACTGGTCCATCAAAAGGAATATTACTAATTCCAAGACATAATGAAGAACCAAAAAGTGCTGTCATTTCTGGAGAATTATTTTGATCAACTGATAAAATTGTGTTGATTACTTGAATTTCATTTCTGAAGTTTTCATCAAACATAGGTCTGATAGGACGATCAATTAATCTTCCTGCTAAAGTAGCAGCTTCACTTGGTCTACCTTCTCTTTTAATAAATCCACCAGGTATTTTACCTACTGAATATAATTTTTCTTGATATAAAACTTGTAATGGAAAAAAGTCTTGTGTCATCATAGTTTTTCCCATAACACTTACAGATAATACTACTGTATCTCCATATCTTACCAATACAGAACCATTAGTTTGTTTAGCTAGTTCTCCTGTTTCAACTACTAAACTTCTACCTAAAAAATCTAATTTAAATACTTTTTTCATTTCTACCTCTTTTCTTTTTCAATAAAAAAGGACACTAAAAATAAGTGCCCCATTAATTATTTTCTTAAATTTAATTTTTTAATTACATCTCTATAACTTACAACATCATTTGTTTTCAAATATTCAAGAAGTTTTTTTCTTCTACCAACTTTCATTAGTAAACCTCTTTTTGAATGGAAATCATGTTTGTGTTCTTTTAGATGTTCAGTTAAATTATTAATTTCATTTGTTAAAATTGCGATTTGTACTTCTGATGAACCACAATCTTCTTTAGTTTTAGCAAAGTCTTTAATAATTTTTGCTTTTGCTTCTTTTGTTAAAGCCATTTTAAAATCCTCCTATTTTTCTAAACTGTTATAACTGAGTAAGGAGTCGAGGACATCCAAACTAAGTAATAACTTAATCTTATTATACTTTAAAAACCATTAATAAAGCAATCTTTATTTTAATGCAGTAAGTAATTCATCTTTTTTCATTGTTGAAAAACCTTTAATACCTTTTTCTTTTGCAATTGCTTTTAATTCTGTTAATGTTTTAGTACTATTATCTTCTTTTGCAACTTTTACTTCTTTAGTAGCAACTTTTGGTGCAACTTCTTTTGGTGCAACTACTGCTTCTTTTACTTCTGCTGGTTTAACTACTTCTTTGTTTAATGCTTTTTTAGCAGTTTCTACTAATGCAGCAAATGATTTTTTATCATCTATTGCCATTTCAGATAACATCTTACGATTAATTTCAATTCCTGCAAGCATAAGTCCATTTATAAACTTTGAATAGCTCATATCATTTTCTCTACAAGCAGCATTGATTCTTATAATCCATAATTTACGGAAATTTCTTTTGTTTGCACGACGATCTCTAAATGCATATTTTCCACTGTGGAAAACTTGTTCTTGAGCTGTCTTATATAATCTATGCTTACTTCCAAAATAACCTTTTGCTTCTTTTAATACTTTACGTCTTCTTGTTTTTGAGACGCTTCCGCCTTTAACTCTTGCCATAATACATCACCTACTAGATTACAGATTTTAGTCTGTTTCTATCTCCTTTACTTAGTGTTCCTTTGTTACGTCTTTGACGCACTTCCTTTGCTGAATCCTTACCTGTTTTATGATTACTTCCAGATTTCATATAAGTAAGTTCACCATTTTTTTTCTTATTAAAAACTTTTGAACTAGATTTATGTGTTTTTTGTTTTACATTTGCCATGTTAATTCTTCCCTTCTCCTTTTTTGGGTGCTAAAATTGTAGCCATTTGTCTTCCTTCTAATTTTGGTTGTATCTCAATAACAGAACAATCATCAAGTTCACTTGCAAAACGCAATAAAACTTCTTTGCCTATTTCTGGATGAGACATTTGTCTTCCTTTAAAACGGATAAATGCTCTTATTTTATGTCCTTTTTCTAAGTAGCTTTTAGCATTTTTCTTTCTTGTTTCAAAATCTCCAACATCAATAGTAGTTGAAAGACGATATTCTTTCATTTCCTTATTTGTTTCTCTTTGTTTCTTTTGAGTTTCTTTTATTTTCTTTTGTTTTTCATAACGGTATTTATTATAATCCATTATTTTTGCTACTGCTGGAACAGCATTTCCACTCATTAAAACTAAATCAAGCCCTGCATAATTTGCTAAAGTTAGCGCATCTGCAATCTTTTTAAGTCCCATTTTTTCCCCGTTTGGACCTATGACCATAAGCTCTGAAACACGGATATTTTCATTAATTGGTAATTCACCAGTATTTGCTATGTTAAGCACCTCCAACAATTAAAAAGATGAATACGTGAGTATCCACCTTAAAAAAATTCAATTTAAAGAATTCTTTAAATAAGGTTTTTTACCTATCGCTACTTGCAATCAGGTGGATACATATCGCTTTCCTTTTTAATAATACATTTATCTTACATTCTATTTTATGAATTGTCAAGCAATTTCTTG
>JAVXUB010000052.1:0-4456 GCA_036642315.1 Bacilli bacterium | reverse complement strand
TTAATAAATCAACTTTTTGAACTTCTTCTAACTTATATGGAATTTTTAATTCATTTACTTGATTAAATAAATTCATTGCGAAGTCACTTCCACTAATATTACTTAAACCTGGATAGTTTGATATAGTCTCAATATTATTAAGTAACCCTCCTGGCATAGATTTATCTATAATTAAAACATTTAAATTACTTCTCTTAGCATAAATACCTGCAGTAATACCACTTATACCCATACCTATTACTATCAAATCATACATAGACATTCTCCTTTTTAAAACCTTATTGTTTGATCTACTTCTTTATCATATAAATCTTCAAATCGGCCTTTTCTACTAATTATCATTATAGAACCAAGCCCTACTAAAAATATAATAACAGATATTATTTGAGCTACTTTAAATCCACCTAACATAAGTGAATCAGTACGCATGGCTTCAATAAAAAATCTACCTACGCCATACCACATAAAATAAAATGCTGTAGGAACTCCTACTTTAGTAAACTTAAGTCTTCTAATAATTAAAACTATTACTAAACCAAGTAAACACCATAAAGATTCATAAAAAAATGTTGGTTCGTAGTAAAGTCCTCCAATACGCATTCCATCAATTATAAATTCTGGAATATGTAAATTTTGTAAATGTACTAGACTTGTTGCAGCACCATGTGCCTCACTATTAAAGAAATTTCCCCATCTACCAAGTGCTTGGGCAAAAAACAAAGCTGGGACAAAAAAATCTAATATTTTAATAGTTCTAACTTTATATCTTTTACAGTATATAATTATAGTTAAAATACCAAAAATTATACCTCCATATATAGCAAGTCCACCTTCCCATATCTTAAATATATCAAAAAAGTTAGTATAAAGCTCTGGATTAAATATAACATAAAATATACGTGCTCCTATAATACCCATAATAATTACCCAAAAAGTTAAATTAAAAAGAAAATCTTTGGAAAATCCAAACCTTTTTCCTTCTTTCATAATCATTATTATTCCGACTATTGCACCTATTAAAATTAAAAATGCATACCACTTAATACTAAAGTTACCTATTGTAAACATTATTGGACTCAATTTAATACACTTCCTTACTCTTATAAGTATAACAAATTTTTTTAAAAATTACTAAAGTATTTTCTTTAAAAATTCTCCAGTATAAGATTTTTCACATTTTGCAACATATTCTGGAGTTCCAGTTACTACAACTTCTCCTCCACCAATACCACCATCTGGTCCTAAATCAATAACATAATCAGCTACTTTTATAACATCTAAATTATGTTCTATAACTATAACAGTATCCCCTGCATCTACAATTCTATCAAGTATTTTTAATAATTTTTTAATATCTTCAGAGTGTAAACCAGTTGTAGGTTCATCAAGTATAAAAAGTGACTTTCCAGTTGCTTTTTTTTGTAATTCTTTAGCAAGTTTTACACGTCCTGCTTCTCCACCTGATAATGTAGGAGCTGATTGACCTAGTTTTATATAAGATAAACCTACATCCATCATAACTTGTAACTTATTATAGATTTTTGGAACATTACTAAAAAACTCTATAGCTTCGCTTACTCGCATATCTAAAACTTCACTAATGTTTTTACCTTTAAATTTTATTTCTAAAGTTTCTTTATTATAACGTTTACCTCCACATACATCACAAGGTACATATACATCTGCTAAAAAGTGCATTTCAATTTTTTTAACGCCATCTCCCCAACAGTTTTCACATCTTCCACCTTTTACATTAAATGAAAATCTTCCTTTTTCATATCCACGCATTTTAGATTCTTTCATACTAGCAAAAAGATCTCTTATATCATCAAATACACCAACATAAGTTGCAGGGTTACTTCTAGGAGTTCTACCAATTGCATCTTGTGAAATTTCAATTACTTTATCAATATTATCTAACCCTTTTATACTTTTAAATTTACCAGGTACATATTTAGATCTATAAATATTATTAGCAATACTTTTATATAATACTTCATTTACTAAAGATGATTTACCAGACCCTGACACTCCAGTTACTACAACAAACTTATTTAAAGGAAAGTCAACATCAATATTTTTTAAATTATTTTCTTGTGCCCCTTTTATAGAAATTTTAAGTCCATTACCTTTTCTTCTAGTAATAGGCACTTCTATTTTTTCAACACCACTTAAGTATTTACCAGTTAAGCTTTTTGGATTATTCATAACTTCTAAAGGAGTTCCAGCTGCCATTATTTCTCCACCAAATTCTCCTGCACCAGGCCCTATATCAATTAAATAGTCAGCTGCAAGCATAGTATCAATATCATGTTCTACTACTATTAATGAATTACCTAAATCACGCATTTCTTTTAAACTATTAATTAACTTTTCATTATCTTTTTGATGAAGTCCAATTGAAGGCTCATCTAAAACATATAAAACTCCAGTTAATTTGCTTCCAATTTGTGTCGCAAGTCTTATTCTTTGTGCTTCCCCACCTGATAATGTACCAGCACTTCTAGTTAAAGTAAGGTAACTTAATCCAACATTTATTAAAAATTCAAGTCTTGACTTTATTTCTTTTAAAATTAAATCACTTATTCCTTTTTCTTCGTTAGTAAGTTTTAAGTTACATACAAAATCATATAAATCACTTATTGACATATCAGTCATATCAAAAATATTTTTATTATTAATATATATTGCTAAAACAGAATCTTGTAATCTTTTACCATGACATACTGGACACTCCATCTCAATCATATATCCATCTAACCATTCTCTTATCCATGAACTTTTAGTTTCAATATATCTTCTTTCTAAAGATTTAATAACACCTTCATATGTACTAGTAGTGTTCCTTGTATTACCATTTTTAGATACATAATTAAATGAAAATAACTCATCACTTCCATATAAAAGATAATCAAGTTTTTCTTTTGGTATACTTTTTATAGGCTTATTCATATCAATTTTATAAAATTTACAGACAGTTTCTATTTGCGTATAATAAGTAGTACTATCCATACTAAGTGCAGTTATAGCACCATCTATTATAGATTTATTTTTATCAGGTATTAATAACTCTTCACTAATTTTTAATTTAGTCCCTAACCCTTTACATTCAGGACATGCTCCATAAGGTGCATTAAATGAAAATAAACGAGGTTCCAGTTCAGTAAGTGAATAATTACATTTTAAACAAGCATATTTTTCACTCATTAATATTTCTTTATCATCAACTAAAATTAATACTTTACCATCTGCTCTTTTAGTACTTTCTTCAATTGATTCAAATATTCTTCCTCTTTCTTCTGGAGTAACATCTATTTTATCAATTATTAAGTCTATATCATCTTTAATATTTTTTAAAAGTTCAACTTCTTCACCTATTTTAACAATTTTTCCATTAATTCTTAATTTAGAATATCCTTCTTTTTTTAAATTTTCAATTAACTCTTTATGCGTGCCTTTTTCTCCATGCACAATCGGAGCCATTATAGTAATAGTTTTATTAAGATACTCCATTACTTTATTAGTCATCTCTTCAATACTTTGACTTTTTATAGGAGTTTTATGAGTTGGACAATAAGGAACACCAATTCTTGCAAATAAAAGACGAAGATAATCATATATTTCAGTAATAGTTCCAACTGTAGACCGAGGATTCTTATTAGTAGATTTTTGATCAATAGAAATACTTGGACTAAGTCCTTCAATAGAATCAACATCAGGTTTTTCTGATACACCAATAAATTGTCTTGCATAAGCAGATAAACTCTCAACATAACGTCTTTGTCCTTCTGCATATATAGTATCAAAAGCTAAACTACTTTTTCCAGATCCTGATACACCAGTCATAACAACTAACTTATTTTTAGGTATTTCAATATCAATATTTTTTAAATTATTTTCCCGAGCACCTTTAATAATAATTTTATCCATATAAAACATCTCCAATTTCTTAATTACGCTTTATTATTCTACCATAAATTGAGAAAATAATGTCTTATTTAACAATATTTTTTTAAAAAATAACATATATACGTTATATTTTTTGCAAATTACGCGTAAAATCAAGCAATGACACTTTAATATAGTTTGACAAAAGAAGACATTTATGGTAAAATACTTTCGACTGAAAGAAGTCGGCATATTACTTATAAGGGGGTATATATATGTACGAAGAAGGAAACAGAAAAATTAATTCAAATTGGATATCACTTGCAATCAAACTTGCATTACTAGCATTATTTGTTTTTATATTAGTTTGGATATTTTCAAAAAATGGAAATAACACTAAACCAAATGTAATTGCAGAAAATAGCTCAAGTTATGTAAATAATATAGGAGTTATGAAAACAGCAGCACTAGAATATTTTACAGATAGTAAGTTACCAACTAAAGTTGGAGAAACAGAAAAACTTACATTATCTCAAATGGTAAATCAAAAATTATTAATTGATTTTAC
>JAVXUB010000051.1:0-4493 GCA_036642315.1 Bacilli bacterium | reverse complement strand
CAATATGACTTTTTCATAAATTAATTACATTGTCGAAAACTTTATAGTTTTTTAGATAATAAAATGTGATATAATTTAATAGTGATGAATATGAAAAAGAATAAAAATGGTTTTACTTTAATTGAACTACTAGTAACAATTACTTTACTAGCAGTTGTTAGCGTGGTAGTAGGCGTAAGTGTTACTGGAATGCTCAATCGTCAAAAGGAAAAAAAGTATGAAGATTTTAAATCTCAAATAAGTGATGCTGCTTGTGTTTATGTGGAACATGAACATATTACGAAAGAAATATGTGATGCATTTAAAGTATCATGTAAAATTAATATGGCAGAATTAATTAATAAAGGATTAATTAAAAAAGATTTAAAGAATCCATCAACTAAAGAAGATGTTTTAAATGATACAAAAAATTATGTTCAAGTAAGTTGGACTGATGGCGAAAAAAAGTGTATTTACACGGAAGGAAAATAATGAACGAAAAAATAATTGAAGTCTTAAAAGACGTAACAAAAGCAAAAGGAATAATAGCAATTAATGATATGCTAGGGTTTTCCAGTGCTGAAGATTTAAAAAGTGTTCAAGAAGAATTAAATAAATTAGTAGAAAGTGGAATAGTTCACGAAACAAGAAAAGGGGATTATTTATTACTTGATAATTGTTCTTCATTAAAAGTAGGCAAATTAAGTGTTAATAAAAGTGGTAACGGTTTTGTTATAATGCCTGGAAATACTGATATATTTGTTGCTAAAGAAAATTTAAATGGAGCAATAAATAGTGATATGGTTGAAATAGATGTTGCTAAAAACCATAATGGTGAAGAAGGAAAAGTAATAAGAATATTAAAAAGAGATTTAAAAAATGTTGTTGGAGAAATAACATTTAAAAAGAATGTTTTAGTATTTGTTCCAGATGATGAAAAATTAGATTTACAAATAGATTTAATTAAAGAAAGCACAATGCGTTGTGTTGATGGACACAAAGTTTTAGTCGAACTTATTAGAGAAGTAAGTGAAAAAAGATATTTAGGAAAAGTAATAAGAATAATAGGACATAAAAGTGATCCTGGAGTAGATATTTTATCTATTGCATTAAGGCATGGTTTAGTAACAGAGTTTCCAGATGAACTAATAGCTGAACTTGAAAAATTACCAAGTGAAGTTGATGAATTAGATTTAGTAGGAAGAAAAGACTTAACTAAAGAAGAAATATTTACAATAGATGGAGACGATACTAAAGATATAGATGATGCCATAAGTTTAGAAAAACTAGATGGAATTTTTAGACTAGGTGTTCATATTGCCGATGTATCTAATTATGTAAAAAATGGTACTGAGCTATATAACTGTGCTTATGAAAGAGGAACATCTAGTTATTTAGCAGATACAGTTTTACCAATGATTCCTCATCAATTATCGAATGGAATTTGTTCATTAAATGAGTTTACAAAAAGACTTACTATAAGTTGTGTTATGGATATTGATTATAAAGGACATGTTGTAGATTATGAAATATTTCCTTCTTTTATTGAATCTAAAAAGAAAATGACCTATAAAAATGTTAATAAAATATTAATGGAAAATATTGTACCTGATGGATATGAACCTTTTGCTAACACATTAAGAAATATGGGAGAACTAGCAAAAATCTTAAGAACAGAAAAAACTAACAGAGGTTACATTGATTTTGGTATTGAAGAAGCAAAAGTAGTTCAAGATGAAACTGGAAAAGCTATTGATATAGTAAAAAGAACACGTGGAGTTGGAGAAAACTTAATAGAAGACTTTATGATTGCAGCAAATGAAACTGTTGCAATGCAAATAACTAATATGGAACTACCATTCATATATCGTGTTCATGATATACCAAGTACTGAAAAAATAGAGGACTTTGTAAACCTTGTAAAGCAATTAGGATATAAAATAAATACTAATTTAAACAAAGTAACACCAGTTACTATGCAAAAAATATTAGAAGAATTACGTGATAAAAAAGAATTTCCAATTCTTTCAAGCATGTTACTTCGTAGCATGAAAAAAGCCATATATAGTACTAATAATATTGGTCACTTTGGTCTTGCAAGTAAAAATTATACACACTTTACAAGCCCAATAAGAAGGTTTCCAGATTTAACAGTTCATACACTTTTAAAAACATATTTATTTAAAAATGATTTAAGTCTAGAAACAGTTAATTTCTATTCAAAATATCTAATAGATGTTGCTGAAAACTCTAGTGCAACAGAAGTTGCATCAATTGAAGCTGAACGTGATGTATTAGATATGAAAATGGCTGAATATATGATGTCTCATATAGGAGAGGTATATAAAGGAATTATCTCAACTGTTACAAGTTTTGGTTTCTTTGTAGAATTAGAAAACTTAGTTGAAGGTTTAGTTCATATTAGTACACTTAATGGTTATTACAACTATGTTCCAGAACTTTTATCACTAGTAAGTAAAGAAAACAGTATGAAATATAGAATTGGAGATGAAGTAACAGTAAAAGTTACTAAAGCATCTAAAATAAATGGAACAATAGACTTTGAAATATTTGTAGGTGAAGAAAATGGAGATAAAGAATAGAAAAGCATATTTTAATTATTTTATTGAAAAAGAATTAGAAGCAGGCATAGAATTAAAAGGAACTGAAATTAAATCAATCAGAAAAGGAAGTGTTGATTTAAAAGATAGTTATATAAGAATTAAAAATGATGAAGTATTTTTAATAAATACATACATTGATAAGTATTTAGAAGGAAATAACTTCAATCATGAACCAACTAGAGAAAGAAAGCTTTTATTACATAAAAAAGAAATAAAAAAATTAAAAGAAGAAGTAACAATTGATGGTTACTCATTAATACCACTTAAAATATATATAAAATATGGTAAAGCCAAGGTATTAATTGGACTTGCTAAAGGAAAAAAATTATATGATAAAAGAGAAACTATTAAAAAAAGAGATTTAGAAAGAGAATCTAGATTATAAGGAGTGTTTATGAAGATGAGTAGAAAAGGTAAAAAGATTTTATTTATTAGTTTAGGAGTTATTTTAGTAACTGCTGTAAGCGTATTTTTAATTTTTAAGTTTGATGTATTTTCCAAAAAAGAAAATATAGACAAACCACATGAAGAAACCCCAAAACCTGAAGTTAAAAAATTAAAAATAGTTAATGAGGATTCTAAAACAAGACCATATGCAGTTATGATTAATAATTTAAATCAAGCAAGAAAGTATCAAGCTGGGTTACAAGATGCTTATATCATTTATGAAATGATTGTCGAAGGTGGTATAACTCGTTATATGGCATTATTTAAAGATATGCCTACTACAAAGATTGGTACTGTAAGAAGTGCAAGACATTATTACTTAGATTATGCTTTAGAAAATGATGCTTACTATGTTCACTGGGGATGGTCTGATCAAGCAAAGTACGATATACAAGCTCTTAAAATAAATAATATAAACGGACTTATCTATGGTGGAACTTACTTTTGGAAAGATAGAACATTAAATATAGGTACAGAACATACAGCATATACTAATATTGAAAAATTAAGTGCAGCTGTTGATAAATTAGGTTTTAGAAAAGAAACTAATAAAGATTTATTACTAAATTACAGTGTAGATGAAATAAATATGAGTGAAATAAAGAATGCTACATTAGCAAATAGTGTAACTATAAACTATTCAAGTAGTTATGTAACATCATACTTATATGATGAAGTAACAAAAACATACTTAAGAAGTGTTAATGGTGTTGCTCATACAGATTATGATACTAAACTACAATATCACTTTAAAAATATAATTACGTACAAACTAGAAAATAATGGTATTGCTGGAGATAATAAAGGCAGACAAGATATTGAAAACATTGGAACTGGAAATGGATTTTTTATAAGTAATGGATATAGTATTCCAATTACTTGGAAAAAAGAGAGTCGTAGTGAACAAACAAAATATTATTATGAAGATGGTTCTGAATTAAAAGTAAATGATGGAAATACATTTATCCAAATAGAACCAAATAATCAAGAACTAATTATTGCATAATAAGTAATATATAAAAATATAGTTAAATAGGAGGAACTTTATGGAAACAATTTCAAATTTTGTTATTAATAATTATGTTTGGTTTTTAGTAATAGCTATATTTTTATTACTTGCGTTAATCGGGTATATGGTCGATGTGAAGAAAAATAAAGATGACTACCCATTTAAAGTAAAAAAGGATATCAATGATATTGATGAAACAAACCTTAGTAACATTGAAATAACAAACAATGTCGCATTATCAGAAATGATTAATAATAATGCATCAGTATTACATGGTTTAGAAGACACAACTACTAAGGAAGAAACACCAGTAGTTTTAGAAGCAAAAGAAGAAGAAAAAATAGAAGACAATAATAATATTTAAATTATTATTGTTTTTTTAGTTACTATTCACACCCATAAAACATAAAAAAGTCTGATAAGGCTTTTTTTAG
>JAVXUB010000050.1:0-4523 GCA_036642315.1 Bacilli bacterium | reverse complement strand
CCTACTTTTATTCTTTTTATAACAGTTCCACAAATAAGGCATTTTTCGTTTTCTCGTTTATGTACCATTAAATATTGTTGGAATCTCCCAGTTACACCAAGTGAAGATGTATAACTTTTTATAGTAGTACCACCAAACTCCATGGCTTTATCAATTATTTTTATAGAAGATGCACATATAGAGTTACATTCATGAATAGTAACTTCACTTCCTTTTTTTAAAGGGAGTACTTGAGCATCAAATAAAACCTCATCTGCATAAATATTACCTAACCCACTTATAATAGTTTGATCAAGTAACAGTGTTTTCATAGATATATTTCTATTTCTTATTAAATTATATAAATAAAGACCATTTAAATTAACTTTATCATTAGCTTCAATTCCTTGTTTTTTAATACATTCAGTTTCTTCTAATTCATCTTTTTTTATTAATTTCATTTTACCAAACTTTCTAGTATCATGGTATCTTAGTTCAGTATTATCATTAAACCCAATAATTATATGTTCATGTTTATTTATAGCGTCATTTTTATTTTTTACAAAGAACTTTCCTTCCATTCTTAAATGACTTAATAAATATTTATCTTCTAAGAGAAAAATCAACCATTTACCTTTTCTTTTAATATCTATAAAAGAAGAATTTATTAAGCCTTTCTTAAAATCATCTAAATTACTTTCAAGTATTCCTTCATATAATACTTTTACATACACTATCTTTTTATTTAAAACCATTCTAGTTAAGGTTCTTCTAACAGTTTCAACTTCTGCAATTTCAGGCATTAGTTAGCCTCATACCAGTTAATACCTGTATCAAGACTCACCTTTAAAGGTACACTTAACTCTATAACATTTTCCATTTCTTCTTTAACAATTACTTTTATTTTATCAAGTTCACTATTCTTACAATCAACTATTATTTCATCATGTACTTGTAAAAGTATTTTACTAGTAATGTTTTCTTTTAAGAATCTATTATATACATTAATCATAGCTTTTTTCATAATATCAGCACTAGTTCCTTGAATTGGTGTATTAAGAGCCATTCTTTCTCCCATTGATCTTATCATAAAATTCGGATTTTTAATTTCATCAATAACTCTATTTCTTCCAAATAAAGTAGTAACATAACCAGTCTCATGAGTAGTTTTAATAATTTCGTCCATATAAAGTTTAACCTCAGGATAAAACTTATAATATTTCTCTATAAATATATCAGCATCTTTTCTTTTAATATTTAAATTTTCGCCTAATCCAAACCCACTTATTCCATAAACTATTCCAAAAATTACAGCCTTTGCAGTTCTCCGCATTGTTTTAGTAACTTCATCTTCACTTACTCCAAAAATATCACTTGCAACTTTTGTATGTATATCCATACCATTTTTAAAAGCTTCTATTAAAGCTCCGCATTTTGATATATGAGCAAGTATTCTAAGTTCAATTTGTGAATAGTCAGCACTTAAAAATACATCATTAACAGGTACAAAAGCTTTCCTAACTTTTCTTCCAAGTTCATCTCTCACAGGTATATTTTGTAAATTAGGTTCAACTGATGATAACCTTCCAGTCCTAGTTAAAGTTTGTTTATATATAGTATGTATTTTACCATCACTTAAAATAAAATTATCAAGTCCTTCAATATAAGTAGAATATAACTTAGTTAAATTACGATAATCAAGAATTTTTTCAACAACTGGATGTTTATCAACTAACTTTTCAAGTACTTTTACATCAGTTTTATATCCAGTTTTATTTCTTTTACCAATTCCTAAATCAAGTTTATCAAATAATACTTCACCTAGTTGTTTATTACTACTTATATTAAATTCCATTCCTGCTAAATTATAAATAGTTTCTTTTAACATATCAATTTTTACTTTTACTTCACTTTTCATCTTCATTAAAACTTCTTTTTCAAGTTTTATACCAGTAGTTTCCATATCACTTAAAACTTTTATTAAAGGCATTTCAATATCTACAAATAAATCCATACATTTATTCTCTTCAAGTTTTTCTAAAAACACAGTTTTATATTCATAAATAAATTTACTTTTCTTTACAATTTCATCTTTTAATTTAAGTTCTTTTTCATTATCTTTCATTAAATCACTATAAAATATAGTTTCATTGTCAAACTGACCCATTAAATACGCTATATCATCTTTAACATTATAGTTACATAAATAACTTGCTATCATTAAATCAAACTCAAAATTAATATCTATCTTACTATTACTTAATATTTTTTTAGCATCATATGTACTTACTTTTTTTGTTTTTATTTTCTCTAATACTTCCATTACTAATTCTTTTTTTATAAAATAAGTTCTTACTTTATCAGTTAAAGACATTCCTAAAACATTGGAAGTGTGATAGTTAGTTCCATCAAGTTCAACATAAATACTTAGCTCTTCTTCTGTAACTAAATCATTAATATCTTCTAAATCAATTACATTTTCATCAATTACATTTACAGTAGGAGTCATATTTTTTAAAAATGAAAAAAACTCTAAGTCTTGATATAAACTTTTTAATTCATCTTTTGCTTCTCCTATAACTAAATCTTCTAAACTAACATTTACTGGAACATCTCTATATATAGTCGCTATTTTTTTACTCATAAAAGCACTATCTTTATCATTTACAAGTTTTTCTTTTACTTTTCCAGTAACTTTATCTATATTTTCATATAAGTTTTCTAAACTACCAAATTCATGTAATAGTTTTAAAGCAGTCTTTTCACCGATTCCTTTTACACCAGGTATATTATCTGATGCATCACCTGATAATGCTTTTAAATCAATTATTTTTATAGGTTCCATTCCATAATCTTCAATAAATAAACTTTTAGAATATCTAATAAACCCAGTTTGTTTTAATAATTTAACTTCAGTTTCATCACTTATTAATTGTAATAAATCTCTATCACTTGATACTATTACTGATGCAAAATCTTTATCTAAATCAGTCATTTTAGCAAGTGTACCAATTATATCATCAGCTTCATATGGTTCCATTTCAATATGTTTTATATTCATTGCATCCAAAATTTGTCTTGCAATAGGCATTTGTTCTACTAATTCTATAGGTGTTGCATTTCTTCCTTCTTTATAAAAAGGATATTCTATTTTTCGAAAATTTTTACCTACATCAAATGCTACTACCATATATTCAGGTTTTTCTTCTTGCATAATTTTTCCAATCATCGAAACAAATCCAAATAGTGCATTTGTTGGTACTCCTTTAGAATTTTTCATCATATTTCCATTATACGCAGTTGCATAATAACTTCTAAACATTAAATTATTTCCATCTATTAATATCAATTTTTTCATTTATTTTCTCCCTTTGATAACTGAATAATCTTATCCATATCATCATCTCTTGCCATAATGTTTTTCTTTATTATGCCACACACACTACATTTATAAACTATTTTAAATGTATCTTTATATTTTTCTATTCCAATAGGTAACAAAATCCCTTTACATAAAGATTCTCTATCACCAGGAAAATTATCAACATGCATACTTGTTAAACAAAAAGGACAATGATCCCTTGCCGTATATCCTAACTTTGTTACTTTTTCTCCACATACTGAACAAAAAAAATCTTCATCAATCATCGTAAACTTCTTTTTAATTTCTTCCATACCTACTCCTATAAAGTTAATCTAAGTATACCATTATTACTAATTCTTTCAAAGTTATTTTGTATAATTAAAAAATATTAAAATACTGATTTTACTCATTTAAAAAGAATTTTTCTATATACTTAAATTAGGAAGTGTAAAATGTTATTTAATTTAATTACTATTTTAAAAAGCATGATGTTTTTTACCGGAAGTTACTCTAATAATGTATTTCCAGACCCTCTTTCTAAAGAAGAAGAAGAAAAATGTATTAATGAAATGTTAGAAGGAAATATAAATTCTCGTAATAGTTTAATTGAACATAATTTAAGATTAGTTGCTCATATTGTAAAAAAGTTTGATAGTAAAGATACTGATACAGATGATTTAATTTCTATTGGAACTATTGGTTTAATTAAAGGAATTGATACATACAAAAATAATAAAAAAACTAAAATTACAACTTATGCAGCAAGATGTATTCAAAACGAAATTTTAATGTATTATCGACAAACTAAAAAAATTGGAAATACAATTAGTTTAAATGATTCAATAGGTTTTGATAAAGAAGGAAATGAAATAAGCTTAGTAGATATTTTAAAAGATAAAACTCCTGATATTATTGATGAACTTTATAAAAAAGATAATGTTAAATTACTAAATGATTATTTAAATCTACTAAATGAACGTGAACAAGAAATAGTAGTAAAAAGATATGGTTTATTAAATAGAAAAGAAATGACTCAAAAAGAAATAGCAAAGGAACTAAAAATATCAAGAAGTTATGTATCTAGAATTGAAAAAAGAGCATTAACAAAAATACTCCGTGAATTTATTAAAAGTAAGAATAACTATTAATTAGTTATTTTTTTTATTAGTCATATCCTTAA
>JAVXUB010000049.1:0-4624 GCA_036642315.1 Bacilli bacterium | reverse complement strand
TTACTTACTTTTTCCTAAAAACTAATATCTTACTAAAGACATAATTTAAAATAAATATTATAAATTGAACTACTATTTTAGACATTCCTTTATCGATACGTATTACTGAAACTAAAAGCCACATAATAAACATTTCAATAAATAATGTTAAAATACGACATCCTACAAAACTAGTAAATTCTTTTGAAATTTCTTTTACTGACTTAGTTTTTGTTTGAAATACAACCATTTTATTTGTAATATAAGCATAAATTACTGCAATAATCCATGAAAGAATTGTACTAGTCATATAATCAAGTTGAAGAGGATATGTAAATAAATAAAATGTTGCAATACTTACAATTGTTGTAGTACCACCAACAAATATATAAGTAATAATTTCTCTATATTTTATAAATAATTCTTTGATTTTATTCATTATCTTCACTTGTTTCCTTTGCAATATAAATTGGTCTATTCTTAACTTCTAAATACATTTTAGATAAATATTCACCTATTATACCTAAACAAAATAATTCAAGTCCTCCGATTAAAAAAATACAACAAATTAGTGTTGGAAATCCAGCTACATCTTCACCAAAACATAAAGTTTTGATAACTACTACAATAATCATTATAAAAGCAATTATACAAAATAATATTCCTAAAAAAGATGCTAAAACCAAAGGTGTTGTAGAAAAAGCAGTTATACCTTGTAATGAATATTTAACTAAACTTTTAAAAGACCATTTAGAAGTACCTAAACTTCTTTCAATATTTTCTTGTTCTAACCATTTAGTCTCAAAACCTACCCATGAAAATATACCTTTTGAAAAACGATTATATTCACTCATTAAAAGTATTGCATCAATCATTTTTCTAGACATCATTCTATAGTCCATTTCACCAGATTTAGTATCTAATCCTGATAATTTGTTCATAAATTTAAAAAACATCTTTGATAAAAAGCCTCTAAGACCTTCACCTTTTCTGTTAACTCTTCTTACTGCGACAGTTTCATATTCGGAATCGTTTAATATTTTTAGCATTTTTGGAAGTAACTTAGGATCATGTTGTAAATCAGCATCCATTACTACAGCATAGTCACCAGTACATTCCTTTAACCCTGCATATACTCCAGCTTCTTTTCCAAAATTTCTAGCAAAAGAAATGTATCTTACTTTTTCATCTTTTTTATGTAACTCTTTTAAAATCTTTAAAGTTTTATCTTTAGAGCCATCATCAATAAATAAAAATTCTAAAGTAATATTTTCCTTTTCAAGCTCTTTTCCCACAACCTCATAAAAAGTATTTACTACCTCTTCTTCATTAAAACATGGAACTATTATTGATAATTTTTTCATTTACTTCTCCTTCTTTCTACAATTAAAACAATTAATAAACTAAAAATTCCAACTAAACTTAATATAATACCTTCTTTTTTAAAAGGGGCAACAAAAGACATTTCAATATGATGTTTCCCTGACTTTATTGGAAACCCTATAAATGAAGTATTTACTTCTTCATAATCAATATATTTCCCATCTAGTTTAATATTAAAACCTTTATCATAAGGAATTGAAAACGTAAAATAACCATCTTTTAAAACATCTATGTCTCCTACTATTTTATCACCTTTTGTTAAATTTTTATCAAAAACAAATTCATCGATGTTTTCACTAACTTTATTTATTTTTTTAGTATCAAGTAAATAATATTCAAAATCACTTAATTCATAAATTCCTTTTTCAAACTCAATATCTATTTTTTCTACATCATGTATTGCATAGTCGAATACAAAGTTTTGATTATGATATTTCCAAGTCTTACAAGTAAGTTTATTTCTAACTCCATTAATTGATATATATATATCTGGTTCACTACAACTAGGATTATTATTTACTTTAAATCTTATATACATAACTTCATTATCTAATAAATGATCAAGTTTTAAAACCATTTTACTTCGCTTATCAGCTTTTATATTATACCCATCACTTGTTTTTTCTAAATCTATTCCGCCATTATCAACTACATCAAACTTTGGAGTATATTTATCAAGTTTCATTGCATCATTATTAGATTCATGATTTTTCACAACTATATTATTTACCATATTAAGTACATTACTAGGATAACTAATATCTAAAAATTCATTATAATTTATAATATTACTATTAGAGTAACCAATAGGTAAAACAAAATTATTTTTATATACTTTTAAATTTCCTTCTGTTTTAATAAGTTCACTATTTAAAGGCTTTTTACCATCAGTAACCGTATATTTATCTCCCATAAGCATTTGATATAAGAAATATTCGCTTTCTGGAGTAATTGATTTATTACGGAAAGACACTTGATTATTAATAATATCAAAATAAAATTTATTAAATTCTCTATTAAAAGCCGATGAATAAATCGAAGTTTTAAGTTCCCCCATATTACTTACTTTGTTTAATGTAGTATCAGCATCAAATAAATTACTTATTCTATATACCCCATCATCATTTTTTAAAATATCACCTATTACATGATCAATATTCTCATAATTATTACTTTTATAATATTCTTTAGGAACCAAATTATCAACAAAATTTAGACAAGTACAAAGTATAAATGATGAACATATTATATAACTACATGTTACCCAGTTATTTTTAGTAAACTTATTTATTATAAAGAAAACACTTATAATACCAAGAGGAGCAAGTATTAATTTATTATTACTAAATAGTAAAATAACCAATAATATTATACTTATCTTTTTATAATTAATATTTCGTTTTAAAAGTAAATCAACAAACGATGCAACAAAAACCATAATAATTGGTAAAAAAGGAATAAGTGATTTACCATCTATATATAAAGTACCATTTAAAATATAATTAAATAAAGGAAATATACTACATAATAAAATAATTAAACCTAAAAATATATTTTCAGGCTTTTTAGTAAATGTTAAATAAATAACACCAATTAAACTAATCATTGATAATCCAATTGAGTAAGTATTATAAATTATAAATTCAAAATCTCTTTGTGGCATTAATAAATCAATTAGTTTAATTGGAGAGTTACCAGGAATTCTTCCATTAAATAATGCAAAAATAGTAGGTAAAAGTAAAACCATACTCATTAAAACTCCAATTATAAAAGGTAAAGTAAATATAAAACATTTCTTTAATTTAAATTCTTTTTTACTTTTTAAATAATAATAGATGCCATATATAAATAATGCTACTAAAGAGCCAACTGCGTAATAATAACTAGTCATAATTATTAAAAAAACTGAAACTATTAATAGACCCCATTTATTTTTATCAAAAAATCTATCAATACCAAACATTCCCATTACTAAAAAAGGCATATAACTTACAAACATAATATGTCTATGAGAATGAAATAAAAATGGAGCAGCACACATAAACATAAAAGATACTAAAAAAGAAACACAAAAAGAATGTTTTCTTCTTAAGTAAAAATACATTAATACTGCACTAACAATTGGTATAACACAACTAATTATTTGAATATAATCAATCATTTCAATAAAAGGAAGTAAGTATGAAAAAAGTATAAATGGACTTAAAAATCCATAATAAGACAAATAAAATATATTTTGTCCCCCACCTAAATTAAAAGCAAAATCAGGGATTAAATCATGTGTTTCATAAAACAAATTACGAAAATATTCAGGTATTAAATAATGTTGACTACTCCAGTCTAAGTTAGATCCCCAAATAAATTTTCCCTTGGTAACAATAAAATAAATACCTAAAAAAGAAAGTATAAAAAACAATACTACAAAAGTATTTTGAACACTTTTCTTTTTTAAAAATTCTTTTATTCTACTTAGCATATACTTCATTCCATTCTTTTAATGTAACCCAGTTTTCATGATACATCATGTGACTAAATAATTCTGTAGTAGACTTTTGTGATACATAAAGTGGTAAGATTACATCCATTTTCTTTTTATAATTTTCTTCACTTATTTTATCCATTTTAGGAACATTTTCTTTAGTATAATACTTACCAAAATACATTAATTTATTATTTTTATTTTCAAGATTTACCATATCAGTAGTTATTTTACTAGTCATTATATGGTGATTATGCCCATACTCTCCATCAGGATTATGAGTTACTATTAAATTCCAATTTTTATAACTAATAATTTTTCTTAAATCTTTTTCAATCTCTTTATAATATTTATCCCAGTTATCCCTTTTACCATTTGTTTTATCAGGATAATTTAACATTAAATATTGATCTTTTGTTTCATTCATAACATTAACAAATTCTTTAGCACGGTCACTTCTTTCCCCACAAGTAATACACACTACCAAATAATTTTCATCAATTAAATGACTTCCACCCCACAACATTTCATCATCAGGATGGGCTACTATCATTAAATTATCATATCCATCTATATTAATTTTTTCAATATTGTTTTGAAGGTTTTTATAACTTCTAGTTTTATATTTATAAACAAAAAAAGAAATTCCTACTACACTAAGAATTAGTAATAATATAATTAGTAATATCTTTTTATTTCTTTTCATTAAAACCTCTTTAATCTCAAATATTATATCACAAGGAAAGTTTTTAAAAAAGATTATTCTTCATCTAATAATTTTTT
>JAVXUB010000048.1:0-4642 GCA_036642315.1 Bacilli bacterium | reverse complement strand
ATAAAACCTCCCTAATTTAAATTTTTAATAATTCTTTCTATTTTATCTCCATAAGCAACTGATTCATCATATATAAACTTTAGTGCTGGAGTGTGTCTTATATCAACACACTCACTAAGTTTACCTCTAATATAACGACTTGCTTCATTTACTTCTTTAGTTATTTCTTCTTTAGTAAGATCACTTAAAGAAGTAAAATAAACTTTTGCAAAAGATAAATCTTTTGTTACAACACAACCTGTTATAGTTATAGTTTTAAGTAAAGTATCACTTGCTTCATTGGCGATAATGTTACTGATATTTTTAGAAATATCAGATGAAATTCTTTCTATTTTATGTGTACTCATTTTACAAGTACCATTTCGTATGCCTCTACTATATCGCCTTCTTTAATATCATTAAAGTTTTCTAGAGTAACACCACACTCAAATCCTTTTTTAACTTCTTTTACATTATCTTTTTCTCTTTGAATACTTGATATTTTATCTTCATTATCAATTACTATACCATCACGGATAATTCTTGCACTGGCATTATTTTTAATAACTCCATCAGTTACTAAACAACCTGCTATGTTACCTACTTTTGAAAATTTAAAGATTTTTCTTATTTCTAAGGTTCCCATTACTTTTTCAACGTATTCAGGATCAAGTATTCCATTAATAGCTTTTTCCATATCTTCTACTAATTTATAAATAATAGTATAAAGTCTTATATCAATACTAAATTCTTTTGCTACTTCTTTAGTATTAGTAGATGGTACTACATTAAAGCCGATTACAATAGCATTTGATGCATTAGCTAAAACTATATCACTTTCAGTAATTGTTCCAATACCACTTCTTATTACTTTAACTGTAGCGTCCTTTATATTTATTTTTTCTAAAGCATTTTTAACTGCTTCTTCACTTCCACGAACATCTGCTTTTAATACTACATTAATTTCTTTATTTCCACTTTCAATTTGTAAGAATAAATCTTCAAGTGTTACTGGTTGCTTTTTTTCAGCGTTGTATTTAGCATATTCCTTTCTTTTTTCAGCTACTATTTTTGCTTCAGCTTCAGTTTCAAAAGCCATGAATTTATCTCCAGCACTTGGGTTTTCAGTTAAACCTGTTATTTCAACGGGAGTTGATGGACCAGCTTCAAGAATTGACTCGCCAACTCCATTTTTCATAGTTCTTATTTTAGCATAACTTGTTCCTACTACAATTGGGTCTCCTACTCTAAGGGTTCCGTTTTGAATTAGAAAAGATGCAATACCACCAACAAATTTATCTAATCTTGACTCAATTACTGCTCCAGTTGCATATCTTTTTGGATTAACTTTTAAGTTTTCCATTTCTGAAATAGTAAGTATTGTTTCAAGAAGTAAAGGTATACCTTCACCTGTTTGAGCTGAAATATTAATGAATGGTACATCTCCACCCCATGCCTCAGGTGTAACAGAAAGTTCTGCCATTTCTGATAAAACTCTTTCAATATTAGCATCAGGTTTATCAATTTTATTAACTGCTACTATTATTGGTACATTAGCACTTTTTGCATGATCAATTGCTTCTTTTGTTTGAGGTTTAACTCCATCATCTGCTGCTACAATAATAATAACTATATCAGTAACACTTGCTCCTCTTGCACGCATTTCAGTAAATGCGGCATGGCCTGGAGTATCTATAAATGTTATTTTATTACCATTATAATCAATTTGGTATGCTCCAATATGTTGGGTAATTCCACCAAACTCTTTATCTACAACATGTGTATCTCTAATAAAGTCTAAAAGAGTAGTTTTTCCATGATCTACATGACCCATAATAGTAACTATTGGAGGTCTTTTAACTAAATCTTCTTCTTTATCTACAATTTCATATTCTTCAAAGTTAGCAACATTTTGTGTTTCTTCTTTTTTTAATTTTTTCTTATAATCAGCAACTATAATTTCTGCTGTATCATAATCAATTGGTTCATTAATACTAAGCATTACTCCAAGGGACATAAGTTTACCTACAACATTTACTCCACTTACATTTAAAAGAAGAGCTATATCATTTACACTCATACCATCTTTATAAATTAAAACATCTTCATCAACATCATTTTTCATTAATTTATTTTTATTTTTATACATTTCTTTTTTTAATAAATTAAAATCTGTCTTAGTTACATCTTTTTTCTTTAATTTTTGTTTATTAACACTTTCATTTAGATTTTGATCAATACTGCTACTTGTCATTATTTCTTCAATTTTATCATCAATATCATCAGCCTCATCATAAGAAATTTCTTTATCTGTACTAATTAAATTAATTGTGTTATCAAGGATAATTATATCATCTTCAGTAATTTCATCATTACCATTTTTGACTTTTATACCTAATTCCTCACATTTTTTTAATACTTCCGCTACTGATAAATTAACATCTACTGCATAATCTTTTACTAGCATATTAACACATCCTTTCAATCATTTTTTATGTATTTTTCTACCTTTATATTTGATTCGTCTAATAATGTTTTAGCAAGGTCATCTTGATAATCACTACTATAAACGATTCTTTTTATTTCTGCATTTATTAGCATTCTCGCACATATACTACATGGATAAGTATTTATATAAATTGTTCCATCTTTTATAGATGTACCATTAACTGATGCCTCTATTATAGCGTTTTGTTCAGCATGGACTGCTCTACAAAACTCTTGCCTTGTACCTGATGGAATATTATTAAGTTCTCTCATACACCCACCATTGTCACTGCAATGCATTAAGCCTTTTGGTGAACCGTTATATCCCGTTGTTATAATTTTATTATCTTTAGTAATAATTGCTCCGACATGTCTTCTGCATGTACTTCGTTTACTTACTACTTCAGTTATTTCCATGAAATATTCATCCCAACTAATTCGCTCCATTAATTTAATAAACTCCTTAAATCTTCATATATTTTACTTGGTACTTCACAGTTAAGTATTCTATCTAATACTTTACTTTTTTCAGCTTTATTTATGACATTTATATCTTTTTTTAAATAAGCACCACGTCCATTAGATTTTCCACGTTCATCAATTATTATTTCTTTTGATGGTGTTCTAACAATTCTAAATAAATCTTTTTTTTCTAATTTTTCTTTTGTTATAACACAACTACGTAATGGTACTTTTTTAACACTATTCATTATCTATTCCCAGCCTTATTTATTTCTTCCATTGTTTTAATTTCTAGATTATATCTAGTTAATTTAGCTGCAAGCTTTATATTGCTTCCTTTTTTACCAATAGCCATACTTAAATTTCTTTCATCTACTATTACTAAGGCATCTTTATTTTCTTCATCAGTAATACTTACGATAACATCCTTTGCAGGTGACATAGCATTTTTAATAAATTCTGCAGGGTCTTCACTATATAAAACTAAATCAATTCGCTCTCCACCAAGTTCTTTTAAAACTCCAGCAATACGAGTTCCTCTTTCCCCAATACATGCTCCAATAGGATCAATTTTAGGATTAGTTGAATAAACTGATACTTTACTTCTTATACCTGGTTCTCTTACTACTTGTTGTAAAATTATTGTTCCATTGGCAAGTTCTGGTATTTCATGTTCAAAAAGTCTTTTAACAAAACCATAATGTTTTCTTGAAAGTAATATAACAGGTCCTTTTACATTACTTTCTACTTTAGTAATATAAACTTTTATATTTGCTCCCATTTCAATTTTTTCACCAGGTATTATTTCATCTTTTGATAAGATTCCTCTAGTTCTACCTAAATCAATATAATAATTATTTTGGTCTTCCATTGCAACCATACCAATCATTAATTCAAATTGTTTATCAGCAAATTCAGCAATAATACTTTCTTTTTCAGCTTCTCTTATTTTTTGAGTAACTACTTGTTTAGCAGTTCCAGCTGCAACTCTTCCAAAATCTTTTGGTGTTACTTCTTTTTCAATAGTTTCACCTACTTTTATTTTTGGAGCTATTTTCACTGCATCTTCAAGTAATATTTGTGCATCTCTATTTATTTTTGGTTCAATATATTCAATATTACCTTCTTCATCCTCAGTTTCAACAGCTTCTTCATAAGCATCTACTACTACTAAATAAGAATAAACTTTAATATCACCAGTTTCCCTATTTATTTCAACTTTTACATTTGTTTTAGAATCAAAGTTTTTTTTGTAAGCTGTAGTAAGTGCGAGTTCTAATGCCTCATATATAACATCAGGACTAATGTCTTTTTCTTTTACTATACTATTTAATGCTTTTATAAATTCATTACTATCCATTTTTAATTCCCTCTTTCTTTACTAGATACATCAAGTATGTATGATTCATTTGTAACATCTTTTGCATCAATAACAACATTTACTTTTTTTGTTGCAGCTACTATTGCTTCTAAATCAATACCACCTATTTTATCAAGTACAATAGTTAAAAAATTATACTTCCCTTTTTTTTCATAAGTTACTTCATCAACAATTATTTCATCACTTAAAAATTCTTCTTGTAAAGTTCTTTTTAATTCATCTAATTTGTTTTCCATATACACCCTTTCATTTAATAATAAAAGTGGGATAATGCCCACTTAAATCTGTCAAAAAGATTATATCATAAAAATTGTAATTCACCAAATTTTTATT
>JAVXUB010000047.1:0-4663 GCA_036642315.1 Bacilli bacterium | reverse complement strand
AAATCTTTTAAAAATTGTATAGAATTTTTTCCTTGTGGAACCATAAATCCAGCTTCTCTATAAATATCTTCTGCCATAATATGGTTTGATTTAGCTATTGCTTCTAGAAGGATCTTAATATCTTTATTGTTTTCATTTTTTAATAATGAAAGTGCAATATTTTCTTGTTCAATTTTGCTTTTTGCAAGTTTTTTCATTTGTTGTAATATTTTTTCATCTTTTTCTTGTTCTACTGGATAAACTCTAGGAACTAGCGTTATAGCGTGTGAAGGACATGCATTCATGCACTTTCCACATCCAATACATTTATCTTTATCAATAACTCCGTTTTCAGTATCAGCAGCCCCATTAGGACAAACAAATAAACATAAACAATCTTTATTACATAATTTTATATCTCTTACTGCGTACATAGTTTACACTCCTTTAACTTGTAATATTTTTAAACTTGGTACTTTACATATTGGACATACACTAGGTACATCTTCTCCTATATAAATAAAACCGCAAATATCACATACATAAACTTTAGTATTTTCTAAAAAACTACTTCCTTCATTTTTAACTCTTTCAATTAAAGACTTTAGTATAAGAGTAGATTTTTCACCCCAAGTAAGTGCTCTAAGTGTTGCTCTATCTTTTGCATCAACACATAATTGTTTTACAAGTGGGTATTCTTTTTCTAAATTATTATTTACTTTACTTAACAATTCATCATAACTAATATTTCCATCAGTTTTACTTTTACTTTTAAAATACTCGGCTAAGTCTTTAAATAAACCACTTTCTTCAGATAAATATTGTTTTTCACATCCTTTTGCTAAGTTAGAACATATTGCTCCAAGTTCTCCAAAAGAAACTTCTCTTAATTCATCTTCTTCAACAAATTCTTCATTAATTTCCATAACATTATTTTTTTGTTCTTCTGCTAGTTCCTTAAACATTGACTTTGGAGCTCCACATAATGGACATTTCCAATCATCAGGTAAATCACTCCATTTAGTACCAGGTTCTATTCCTTTTTCTGGAATACCTTTTTCTTCATCATAAATGTAACCACATATTGTACATACATACTTTTTCATTCTTTTCCTCCTTAAATTATACAACAATTATATCATGTAATTATTTTCTATTGTAAAATATTTTTTAAAAGAGGTTTTAATTGATTTTTATATATCCATTCATTAGAATATTTTATCCTAGCATAAGTTTTTGCTTTAATTACAGGGTTATTATCCATTTTATTTACTATTTCTTGAGCATTTTTTATATAATATAATCTTTTATTAGGTACATAATGTTCAAATGAATCAAATGTAAAGTTTTTAGCATCCCACCTCATAAAGTAGGCATCAAT
Organism: Bacilli bacterium; assembly: GCA_036642315.1. Lineage (GTDB taxonomy): Bacteria > Bacillota_I > Bacilli_A > RF39 > UBA660 > Onthocola_B. The sequence goes on along the minus strand of JAVXUB010000047.1, from coordinate 3,303 downwards.
ATTCTTCCCAATTTCTTCTAATGCAGGAACTGCTTCATTTAAAACAATAAAGTTACCTCTACTAGCAGCTTCTATTACTGTAAGCCCAAATGATTCAGAGAATGATGGACAAATAAATAAATTACTTAATGTAAATAAATCAAATACAGTTTCTCTTTTTATACCATTTATAAATCCACAATCAGATGTAAATATAATATCATTTTCTAATAAACCGTTTTTATAACCTATATCTTTAATAATAAATTTATATGTATCACTTGGTATATCTGCACTAGGAAAATCAGCAAATATTACCCCAACACTTTTATTACAATATTTTTTTATATAAGAAAGAAACTCAGTTATTTCATGAAACTTTTTAGCCATAGTAAGCCTTCCAGGATAAACTATTAATATATCTCTTTCAAAAATACTATTATTATATTCTTTAATTTTTAATATTTCATCACTCATATTATTAGTTATATCAATACTATTATTTATAGCTTTACAGTTAGAGATATCAGTATTGTATTGAAGTGACAATGCATTAAGTCCACAACTTGTTGGATAAATAAATGTTGTATTAGGCATTGATTCATACATTAAATTAATTGGATATTCAATTCTTTTATGTTTTACAGGAGCAGAATGTGTAAAAGACAAAAACTTTACATTAGGTAACTCTTTTTGAGCATTTCGAATAGCTACATTGTGAATTAAATGAACACCTTGATACATTATATCGTGCATAATACATACATCAACATCACTTAAATACTTTACAAAATCATTTTTAATTAGTTCAGCTTGCATATAAAAATCTTTGTCTAAAGTAGTATTTATGTCATTGTAAGTTACCCAGTGAAACATTTTTCCATCTTTACTATTAACGATTTTTATCCATTCAATTTTATTATCTTTAAATATACCTTTTCGTTCTTCATCAGGACAATGTTCACTTACTAACATTTTTACTTTTACTCCATCATTTAATAACATCTTTAATTGATCTTCCACAACATTAACTAAAGAATAAGTATTAGATAAGCCATTAAACATTGTTAAAATAGCTACTTTCATAGTCTCACTTCCTATACAAATAATATTCATTTACATACAATATAGTAGCAAAACATTTTTTAAGTGTTATGTTATTTATTAAAATTATACCCATATTGTATTTTATGATATAAGAGATATTTTGTATACAAGATAAATATGGATATAGAAAGGAGATATCAAATATGGCTATTAATTTTTATACAATGAATGATTCCAATATATTTGTATTTAATAATCATACACAAACAAATGCATCAGCTACTGGTTCAGTTTGGGTAAATGGAAATGCTTTATATAATAATTATAATGTCGGAAAAGATTTACCACTACAAACAGCACATTATTATTATGCATTACAAGTTGGCGGAGATATGAATATTACAGGAGGTATAAATTATACTCAAAATACTGGGTTACATGATACTACTGGAGTAAAAACAAAGTATACAATGGTTAACCAAAATGGAGTAGGAAATCAGCCCCTTCCTTATAGTTTTGGAACAGTTTCTATTGCTGCAATGATTAGTTATTTACAGTGTTCTTCAATTGCATGGGCTTATTATGAACCTGATAAAACAACAGTGTCTATTAATAATACATCTCTTACTTTAACAGGATTAGATCCAAATATAAATACATTTTTAATAGATGGAAATAATGTTGCAAAATCAAATAAAAATATAAGTGAAATTACATCAATCAATATAGTAGCACCATTAAACTCCACAATTATAGTAAGTATATATGGAAATAATATTACATTAAATAATATAACTACATTATATAATGGAGCTCCAATAACAATCAATAATGGTAAATATATCCTATGGAACTTTCCAGATGCTGACACACTTTTAATTAATTCAGATATTTATGGTTCATTCTTAGCACCATATGCCACAGTTAACACAAATTCAGTTAAAGTTTATGGAACTATTTTAGTAAAAAACTTAAATGGATCATTAAATGCAGTTAATAATCTTTTTATAGGAAATTTACCAGAAATATATAACCCATCAACATCAGGCACATGTACGAGTTTTACGACTACTTCTTCAACTACAACAACTACAACAACTACAACGACCACTACTTCATCATCTACAACTTCATCAACTACTACAGTAGCACCAACTAATAGGGATAGAGCAATAAATGACATAATAGAATCTGTTGCACTTGAGCAAACCGCACTTTCACATATAATTAATGCAGAAGGAGAAAAAATTCAAAAAGCAATAATAAATGCGAAAGATAATACAGAACTAATAAAAATAAATGAATCAGTTGAATCAATGGTTAAAGCAATTACAAGACTTGAAAGTATTTTACAAAGTAAATTAGAAATTATAAAATGTAATGATTGTACATAAAATAAAAGAAGTATTTAGAATAATCTAAGTACTTTTTTTAAATATTAAAGAATGTTATAATCAATATGAAACGAGGGAACATGAATAAAATTAAATTAGATACATTAACATTAAGTGATTTTGATAAAACAAATATAGAACACATTAACTTTTTTAAAAAATTATCACATGATAAATCAATAGAATCTAGATTTCAAGGCTTAGGTGTTGGATTGTTGCACACATATGATAAAACATTTTTTGACCGTGGTTTTTTTGTTCAATTAAATGATAAGTTAATTGGATATTTAAATGTAGGCAATTTCAATGAATTAGAAAATTGTGTATATTTAAGAGAAGCAATAGATGAAAATTTAAGAGGGAACTCTTATGGCAAATTATTATTAAAAGAAATAACTGAATATATTTTTTCTAATTACATGCAAGTTGAAAAAATTATTATTAAAATAGCTCCTGATAATATACCTAGTTTAAATACAGCAAGTTCATGTGGATACAAACTTTTATGCAGTGATTACTACTATTCATCAAATCCATACTTAGAAATGGAACCACTTAGTCGCAATTAAAAAAGTTATCCATTTAAATAACTTTTAATTAAATTAATTATTCTTCACATTCATTTTCTTTTTTCTTACATAAACAATCTTTAGCAAGTTCTAACTTACCCAATAATATATGTTCTAGAGTAGTAATATTATAAATAGTTTTATTAACTGATTCATTTACTTTTAATATTTCATCACAACTATCGCTACATTCTAATATTTTTTGTACTTTTTCACCCTCAGCATTTAATATGTGTGATAATCCAACTTCAATATAAGCAATTGATTCAATAATATCACATATATTTTTTTCACAGTTACATTTACTATGTTCA
>JAVXUB010000046.1:0-4676 GCA_036642315.1 Bacilli bacterium | reverse complement strand
TTTTGTTTGTGTAATAAGGATATGTAGTGTATAATACTTAATTGAAACAGGTTATTAAAGCTCGTTGGTTGCGTATCAATCAACTTGCGGAAATAACCTGTTTCATTTTTATATAATAATAAATTAGTGTTAATTTGAGAAACTATAACATTATAAGGTTGATCTTGGTTTAGTCCTTGACGTTTAATGTAAATTATCTTTTGCGTTTTTACTATAAACATGTTAAAATTTATTTAAGGAGTGATTGAAGTGAGTAAATTTTGTTCTAATTGTGGTAAAGAGGTAGATGAAAACGCAGTTGTTTGTGTAAGTTGTGGTGTTTCTTTACAAGGTGAAAAGGTAGTAAAAGATCCTAATGCAAAATCTAAATTAGCTGCTGGACTTTTAGGAATTTTTCTTGGAAGTTTTGGTATTCATAATTTTTATTTAGGTTTTACAGGAAAGGCTGTTGCACAGTTATTAATTACAGCTTTAACTTGTGGTTTTGGAGCAGTTATTTCTGGCATATGGGGACTAATTGAAGGAATATTTATTTTAACTGGCGAAATTAACGTTGATGCAAATGGAAAACCTTTAAGTGACTAAGAAAAACATTTTAAGTATTGTTATTGTAATATTGCTATTTCTTTTTGCAGGAATAGCAATATTTTTCTTAGATTTAAATTGTTTGTTTAAAATGATTTTTAAAATTCCTTGTCCTGGTTGTGGTATGTCTAGAGCTTTTAAAGCTATAGTTAATTTTAAAATTATGGAATCATTTTCATATAATATATTAGCGTTTCCAACTTTATTATTATTTTTATATATATTATTTTTAACTTTTAAAGATATAATAAAGAAAGAAAATAATTTGTATACATTTGTTATAAACTTGTTTACTAAACATTATAAATTAATTATTTTTTTGTTAGTATTATCAGAAGTATTAAATATTATAAGAGATATTTAATATTTTTTTTATAAAAATGATGTTATTATATTGATATAACTTGTATTAAAAATGAAACTAAATTATAATAATTAAATGAGGTGAGTAATATGGAAAATATAACAATTTTACCGGCTGATTTATATGTAGTATATAATAAAACAACGCTTGAAGATTTTGATAAAAATATATTACTTGCTTTTTATGAACCTATAGTTGGACATCTTGCTATTAGTTTATATTTAACTTTATGGAATGACTTATCTCAAAATAAACAAATTAGTAGAGATTTAAATCATCATCATTTAATGAGTATTTTAAAATGTCCTCTCAATGTAATAAAAGAAGCAAGAGAAGGATTAGAAGCAGTTGGATTATTAAAAACATATGTAAAAAGTGGTAATGTAAATAATTATATATATGAGTTATTTTCACCACTTACTCCTAATGAATTTTTTAATCATCCGGTATTAAATATAGTATTATATAATAATATTGGAGCTAGTGAATATGAATATTTAAAAAAACAATATCAAAAGATAAAAATAGATTTAAAAGATTATTTAGATGTATCTAAAAGTTTAGATGAAGTATATGTAAGTGTATCTCATACTCCAGTAAATGATATAGTAGAACGAACTATTAATGATATAGAATGTAAGGAACAAGTAGATTTTGACTTAATAATATCTTCTATTCCTAAAGGGATTATTAATGAAAAAGCATTTAATAAAAAAACTAGAGAACTTATAAATCAGTTATCTTTTATATATAAAATAGATTCTTTAAAAATGGTTGAATTAATAAGAGTAGTATTAAATGAATACGGAATGATTGATAAAAATAATTTAAGACTTGCAGCAAGAAAATTATATCAATTTAATAATGGGTCTCTTCCTACTTTAATTTATAGAACTCAACCAGAATATTTAAAAAGCCCTAATGGAGACGTATCAATGCGTGGTAAAATTATAAAAGTTTTTGAAAATACGAACCCAGTAGATTTTTTAAGAAATAAAAATAAAGGAGTAAAACCATCAAGTAGAGATATTAAATTAATTGAAATGTTAATAGTAGATATGGAGTTATCTCCAGCAGTAGTTAATGTATTACTTGATTATGTTTTAAGAAAAAATAATAATAAATTAATACTAGCATATGTAGAAGCAATTGCTAGTCAGTGGAAAAGATCGGGAATAAAAACAGCAACTGAAGCGATGGAATTTGCTGAAAAAGAACATAAAAAAGTTTATAAAAAGAGTAGTGATGTAACTAAAAAAGTTGAAGAACCAGTTTGGTTTAATAAAAATATTATAAAAGAAGAAATAACAGATAAAGAACAAGAAGAATTAGAAAGTTTATTAAAGGAGTTTAATTAATGGAAAGTTTAAATATGAAAATTGATAATAAATTAAGTAAAGCACTAGATGATAACTTTAATGAATCTATGAAGAATGTTGAGTTTAGTAATCTTGTTAAAAATTTAAAAATAAGTAAAGAAGTTGGTAGAAAATATACTTCTAAATTAAATGATACAGTTGAAGAACTTAAAATGTGTAAGAATTGTAAAGGTTTATATATGTGTAAACATAATGTGTCAGGTAATGTATCTTTTCCAGAAAAAAATGAAAATAAGCTTGATTTTATTTATATGCCTTGTAAGTTTCAAAAAGAATTAGTAAAAGATATGTTAGATAAAAATAAGAATATTAATGATATTAAAAATGCACGGATGAAAAATATCGATATTAAAGATAAAAATAGAGTAGAAATTATAAAATGGTTGAAAAACTTTTATGATAATTATGAAAAAGTTAATACTTTAAAAGGTTTATTTTTGCATGGGAATTTTGGAAGTGGAAAAACTTATTTGATTGCTGCTTTATTAAATGAACTTGAAGAAAAAAAGAATGCTTATATTGAAATAGTTTATTTTCCAGAATTATTACGTAGTATTAAAGATGATTTTAGTATATCAGCTGATAAATTAAGTTATTTACAAAGTGTAGATATATTATTACTTGATGATATTGGAGCTGAAAATGTAACTGCGTGGGGTCGAGATGAAATCTTAGGAACTATTTTACAAAGTAGAATGAATAATAAATTAACAACGTTTTTTACATCTAATTTAAATATTGTTGAGCTTGAAAAACATTTAAGTATTTCTAAAGGCAGTGAAGATGTTGTAAAAGCCAGAAGAATTATTGAAAGAATTAAACAATTAAGTGATGATTTAGAGCTTGTTAGTGTTAATAGGAGAAAGTAATGAATATTTATTTTTGTGGATCTATGACCCAAAGTCAAGAAAAAATGCTAGATTATAAAGAATTAATAAATTATTTAAGTATGTATGGTAATGTATTAAATAAGTTTGTTGGTGAGAAAAAAGGTAATTTAGATAATAATTGTATTTATGAAAGAGATATTAATAATTTGAATTTAGCAGATGTATTAATTGCAGATGTTAGTATTCCTTCTTTAGGTGTAGGTTTTGAACTTGGGGTAGCGGAATCTAAAAAAATTAAAACTTTAGTTATATATGATGAATTAAGAAATTTACCTAGTGGACTTATTTTAGGTAATCCTAATTTTTTAGTTATGTCTTATAAAAACTTAGATGAAGCTAAAGAAAATATAAGAAAATTTTTAGAATAAACATTGAAATAAAATTTAATGTTTTTTTGTTTAATATTAGCAAAACATTTGTTTGTATTAATTTATTGACATTTTAAAATATTTGATATACAATTAATTTGTATCAGAGTATTGTAGGAGGAAAAATGAAATCTACAAAAGATATTAAGGATAAAGATAAAGCATTAGAGCAAGTAATGGCTGATATTGAAAAACAATTTGGCGTTGGAGCTATAATGAAATTAGGGGCAAATGAACATATGGAGATTGATGTTGTATCAAGTGGATCTATTGCTCTTGATATTGCTCTTGGTGTGGGTGGATATCCAAAAGGAAGAATTATTGAGATTTTTGGTCCTGAATCAAGTGGTAAAACAACAGTTGCATTACAAGCAATAGCCGAAGTACAAAAACAAGGTGGAAGAGCTGCTTTTATTGATGCTGAACATGCACTTGATCCTGTATATGCTAAGAACTTAGGGGTAGATATAGATGAACTATTATTAAGTCAACCAGATACTGGAGAACAAGCATTAGAGATATGTGAGGCTTTAGTTAGAAGTGAGGCTGTAAATATAGTTGTAATAGATTCAGTTGCTGCACTTGTTCCTCAAGCTGAAATAGATGGGGAAATGGGAGACTCTCATATCGGGCTTCAAGCAAGACTTATGAGTCAAGCATTAAGAAAATTATCAGGGACGATGAGTAAAACAAAAACAACTGCAATATTTATTAATCAGTTAAGAGAAAAAGTTGGAGTTATGTTTGGAAATCCTGAAACGACACCTGGTGGAAGAGCTTTAAAGTTTTATTCAACAATAAGGCTTGATATAAGACGTGGTGAACAAATTAAAAATGGGGACCAAATAGTTGGAAATAAAACTAATATTAAAGTAGTTAAAAATAAAGTTGCTCCACCATTTAAAATTGCAACAGTTGATATTATGTATGGTGAGGGAATATCTAGAGTAGGTGAATTAGTTGATTTAGCAACTGACTTAGCTTTAATAGATAAAAGTGGAGCATGGTATTCATATAATGGTGAAAAAATTGGGCAAGGTAAAGAAAATGTTAAACTTTTCTTAAAAGAAAATAATAAATTAAGAGAAGA
>JAVXUB010000045.1:0-4696 GCA_036642315.1 Bacilli bacterium | reverse complement strand
TATAATAAATTCTATAACTAGCACTAGCTTCTCCAATAGCTTTATTCATCTTTTTTGGTGTTGAATTAATAATAAAATATCTTGGTAGCTTTTCGAAATAGCATTTTAATCACTCCTTTTTAAAGTAATTTACCACAATAGTCAATCAATTGTGGTATTTTACCTAAAAATAAGTTTAAATGCCAAAATTAGTAATCTTTATCAAACATACACATATTTATTAAATTATTTATCTTTAACATAACCACCAACAACATATGCTTTATAAACATTATTAAATAGTTTTTCTAATACTTTTTTAATTAATTTATTATTTAATATTATTATTCCATTAACCCTATATTTAAAGTGAATTTTTTAAATATAACATTAACTTTTCTTCTTTATTAGCGTTTAAAATATCTATCCAAAGTTCATCAATTACAGTTCGCTCTTTTTTAGGATGAACTAAAAATCTAATTGAAAGATCTATATGATTTTCATTAAATGTAGTATAAATTATAGGTCTTAAATTATTATAATAAATTCTATAACTAGCACTAGCTTCTCCAATAGCTTTATTCATCTTTTTAGGTGTTGAATTAATAATAACGTTCTTATTTATAATTTCATAAAGTACTTCTTTACTTTTTTCAATATCTCCATCAATTGGAATAGGTATAACTAATTCAGACCATATATACTTAAAAGCAGTAGATGCATTTTTTAAAGAACTTGAAAAAATCATTGAGTTAGGTACATTAATAATAACTCCAGTACTTTGACTTCCACTTCCTCCATTCGTTATTTCTAAAACTTTAAAACTAAGTGCAGTAATTAAAACAACATCACCTTTAACATCATCTCCAATAGAAATTCTATCTTCTACAATAAAGGGTTTTGCTGCCTTTATATAAATACCTGCAAATAAATTCAATATAACTTCCCTAAGAGCAATCGTTGCACCAGCAGAAATAAAACTAATAATAGTAACTACATTATTTAAATGATCTTCCCATAAAATAAAGACTCCTATTACACAAATAATATTAGTAATTAAATTAACTCTTTGACTAAATTTAAATAAATCTCTCGAGTTTAAAAACTTTTTTGAAAATATCTTTATAATTGCTTTATTAATAATTTTTAATACAATTAAAACCAAAATTGATAAAATAATCAATAACAAAAATTCATTTTTTATTCCAATAACACTCCCTAAAGAATTAGTAAGTCCGCTTAATATATTCATAATATCCCCCACATCAGACAGTTATACTAACATACTTTTTTGAAGATTATATGAATTATTAAACAAAAACAAACTACTTTACATTATAGTGTAAAGTAGTCATTATTATTCAATCTTATTTATTGATGCATCATATATAGAATTAATAGTTTCATTTAAAACATTATCAAATTCATTTTCTTTTTGTTTAATACTTAGTCCTTCTAATAAAGCTCTTGAAAAACTTGCTATCATATTCTTATTATTTTTTAACTTTGAATTAGCAATATCTCTTTCATATCCACCAGATAAAGCTACTAATTTAAGCACATTATTATAAGTTAATAACTCATCATAAAAGTTTTCTTTAGTAGGTAGTGTAAACTTAAATATAACATTAACACTACTATCTAATTTCTTTAATTCATTTTTAACTTCATTTAAAAGTAATTCTTCACATACTGCTTTATCTTTTGCATTTATATCAACCTCAGGCTCAATAATAGGAATTAATCCATAAGAACTTATCACTTTCGCAAGAGAAAATTGTTGATTAACTAACGCTCTTATTCCTTCTTCATTTGCCTCTTTTATAACAGATCTCATTTTAGTACCAAAAATATTATATTTTAGCGATAACTCAAGAGTTTCATCAATATTAGGTATATCTTTTAATAATTGAACACCATTTTTTAAAGTATCTAACCCTAAATCTATTTTTAAAAACGACAATATTTCTTTTTTATTCCACAAATAATCAGCTGTGTATAAATCTTCAATTTTTCTTTCCATAGTGTTTTTAAAAAGTATAACTCCTAATATTTTATCTTTACTAAATACAGGGGACATAATTATTCTTTTTCGCATATCATGTATTTTTAAAAACATTTCTTCTTCATCTTTATATTCATTTTCACTAATACCATAATTAAGTAAAGTTTTTTTACTACTTCCTCCACTTTGATCAAGGGCCGCGATAAACCCTTTTCTTTTTAAAAGCACATTCATTTTCTTTTCTTTCATAATCTCTCTTTCTGTTTTAAAAAACCTATCTATTAAATTAATATCATTTCTTTTTTTTGCAAGTAATGGTTCAGACTTCTTCATTAAAAAATAAACTGACGGACGACTAAATATTTTTGCAAAAAATCTAATAATACCTTTTGTACTATGTTTAACTCTATTATAATAACTATCTATTGTATCTTGTTGAAACGATAATATATCATTAAGTTCATTACTATCTAAATAATAACCACAATGGAAATTATGTTCTGCAAAAGCAACATCTTTTAAATAACGAATATTTAACCCATATATTTTAAACATATTAGCAATAAATTCTCTATATGTTGTCCGACATTTTTCACCACCACTTAAATTAAATGTTTTATTCTTTAACTCATCAATATAATTAACTGACTTAACAAGAGCGTAAGCAGTATCTTCTACACTCGCAATTTCAAGCTTTGTTTCCAGTGGCATATGAAACATTAAAGGATCAGTTGCAGGATGTCCCATAATTCCAGTTAATCTAAATATTGAATAATCAATACCAGACTCTTTAATCATAGCTTCAGTTGCAATCTTTGTTTCAGCATAATAATCCCCATCACTAGGATTTAAGTCATCTCCTACTTTTATCCAATAATTTTCTAATCTATCTCCATAAACACTTACAGATGATGTATAAAGTAAGAAAGGCTTTTTATCACTATTCATAATTGCATTAACAATATTTTGAGTACCATAAAAATTAACTTTTCTAGTTAACTCCGGATTTCTATCTGCAAGTGGTGGAATTACTGCAGCTAAATGAATTATTATATCTTGTAAAGGAACTATTTTATCAATTAAAGATGTATCATTTATTGAGCCATATATTATGGTAGCATTATTAGAGTATTTTGATAATCTTTTCCTGTTTTTTCTTGTATCCAAATCAAGCACAGTTATTTCATTATCTGTTTCCATAAATTGTTTTAAAGTCTCAAAGCCAATACTTCCACCAGCTCCTGTTAATAATATCTTCATATATCTTCACCATTTCAAATATACCACTAATTAAACTTTAATACAAAAAAAAGTAAACTTATTTACCTCTATTTGACTTAAAATTAGTATGACTTACTTGATTATTTTTATGTCCAAAATCTTTTCTATTATTATTTTTATCATTATTCCAAGTTCGACCATTATTGTTACTAGTTTCTTTTTTATCTTTACTAAATGAATTATTTTTTCTTCCACCATTTCTACTATTTACTTTAGGTGTTAAAACAAAATCAACCATTGGATAATTATGTTCAGTAATAACTGGAATAGATTCTTTAATTAATCTTTCTATATCTTTAACCATATATTTTTCATCTATATTAGCAAAAGATACTGCTTTTCCACTTAAATTAGCCCTACCAGTTCTACCAATCCTATGAACATAAGTCTCTGCTTGATCAGGCATATCATAATTAAATACATGTGATAACTCTTCAATATCAATTCCTCTTGCAGCAATATCAGTAGCAATTAAAATTTTTATTCTTCCAGCCTTAAAATCTCTTAAAACTTGAACTCTTGCATTTTGTGATTTATTTCCATGAATAACTCCATTTTCAAGTTTAGCTTTTTCAAGTATTTCACCTAACTTATTAGCTCCATGCTTTGTTTTACAAAATATTAAAGCAGACTTTATATCTTCTTTTTTCAATATATCAATTAATAAGGAAGCTTTGTTTTTCTTATCAACATAATATAATTTTTGTTCAATTAACTTAACCGTACTTGATACAGGAGTAACTTTTACTACACTAGGGTTTTTAAGTAATGTTGAAGAAAGTTCTTCAATAGTCTTTGGCATAGTTGCAGAAAATAATAATGTTTGTTTTACAGGATTAGTAAATGACATAATTTTTTTAACATCATGTAAAAATCCCATATCAAGCATCATATCAGCTTCATCTAATACTAAATATTTAATTTTATCTAACTTAACATATTTTTGATTAATTAAATCAAGTAATCTTCCAGGAGTTGCTACTAATATATCAACACCTTTTTTTAATACATTTACTTGTGAGTTTTGATTAACTCCACCAAAAATAACACTACACTTTAAAGGTGTAGATCCACCAAATTGTCTAAAATTATCTCTTATTTGCATCGCTAACTCACGTGTTGGAGTTAATATTAATGCTTTAATATTAAGTTCATTATTTGGTTCTTTTAAAAGTCCATCCAAAATAGGAAGTGCAAATGCAGCAGTTTTACCTGTTCCAGTTTGAGCACAACCTAAAATATCTTTTCCTTCCATAATGAAAGGTATAACTTGTTCTTGTATTAAAGTTGGTTTTTCATAACCACTTTTTTCTATTGCTTGCATAATACTTGCATGTAAATTAAAATCTGAAAAATTCATAAATCCTCTGTTTCTTTTTTGTTTTTATTTTGAAAGTTTTATTCCAATTTACCTATTATAGCACACAATAC
>JAVXUB010000044.1:2391-4703 GCA_036642315.1 Bacilli bacterium | reverse complement strand
TAATTTAAAAAATAGGTATGGTATACTTTATTTAGTAAAGTGGTGGAAATATGAGAAAAATTTTAAAAGTTATATTTAGTTTTATGTTATTTTTTATTTTGTCTGGAGAAGTTTTTGCTAAACATGCAACTTGTTATTATGGAGATGATTCACTTTCTGTACAAATAGATATAAAAAAGGATTTATCATTGTATTGTAAAACTGATAAAAATACAAAGGGCATTGTAAAAAGAAATTGTGAAATTAAAATTGATGAATTTTTAAATGTTGAAAAAAGTTTATTTTGTCCTAGTAAACTTTATTGGACAAGTGATGTTATTAGTCCAGCGGGTTCTACTATTACATATTATGATTTTTCATTTAATTCTAAATCACAAAATTATTTAAATATTAATAATGAAAAAAGTAAGGTATATAACGAAAATGATGAAGAAGTAGATAATCCATCGGCGGGTGGTGGAAGCGGGGTAAATAAACCTGGTGGCTCCGGAAGTAACACTATAAAAGATAATGAAGAATTATATGTGTGTGATGATAATGGTGTTCAAAAAGCATTTCAAATAATTGGTTATTTACTCTTTATTATTAAAATATTAGTTCCTCTTTTATTAATAATTTTAGGAACAATTGATTTTTCAAAAGCTATTATCTCAAGTGATGATAAAGCTATAAAAGAAGCTACTTTGTCTTTAATTAAAAGAGCTATTATAGGTGTTGTTATATTTATAATACCAACTATATTAAACTTTGCATTTTCTTTAGTTGATGGTGCAGAAGAAAATTCAGCTGGATTTACTAAATGTACTAATTGTTTATTTAGTCCGACAGATGATGCTAAATGTTCACCTAAAAAAATTGGTGAATAAAAAAAGTAACTTGGATTTCAAATTACTTTTTTTTGTTTTCTTCAGCTATTTGTTGTTGTATACTAGCTGCCATATTTTGAATGTATCTTGCATATTGTTTTTGTATTTCAGAATCTTGTATTTCCATACCGTATTCTTTTCTGTAATGTTGTAATGCTTTTAATGCAATGTCTTTTTGTTTTGATTGTAATTCTTCAGCTAAAATCTTTTTGATTTTATCACTTACTTTTTCAAGTTCTTCTTTTTCATAAGATTTAGTTTTAAATACTATATGATAACCAAGTTCTGTTGTAACTATTTCGCTATATACTTCTTTATCTTTTATTTTGTATGCAGCATCTAGTAGTCCATTATATTTCTTATCAATGTCTCCATAAGTTACTTTTCCAAGAGATCCATCTTTAGATTTAGTTTTATCATCTTTTGTATTTTCTTTTACTAATTCTTTGAAAGTTTTTTCTTTATCATCTGATTTATTAATCTTATCAATTAATGATTTTGCTAAATCTTTAGCTTTTGTTTCTGCTGCCTTTTTTTCATCTGCAGTCATTTTATCTGTTACATCAGCTGTAATAAGAATATGATTTAAATCAACTTGACCTTTAGCAGTCTCATCATAATATTTTTTAATTTGTTTATCAGTAATTTGTAATTTTGCATATTCTTCAGTTGCCATACTTTGTAAATAACTTAAATATAAATATTTTTGATAAGCTTCAATTGTAGAGAATTTTGTGTTTTGTTGGATAGCTTGTAGTAATTTATCTTCTCCACCATAACTTTCTTTCATTGCTTTTACATAATTTTCAGCATAACTTTTTGAATCATCTACTTTATCAGCAAATTCAGTTTCAAAAATATGTGTATCCATTAATGTTATTAATGTTTCTAATGCATAATCATTTTTTAATGTATTATATAAATCATCAACACTTATTTTTTGTCCATCTTTAAAAGTTATAACTGCATCATTACCATTTGATAGTTTTGGAATTTTTCCACATCCTGTCATAAGTAATGCACAAATACATAATAATCCTATTTTTCTTTTCATCTTTCCTCCTAATAATAATTATATCAGTAATCGTATTTAATTACAAGAAATTAACCTAAATTTGCCGATAAGTTAGCGATATAAAAGCACTCACACTAAAAAAAATGTACCATACAATACTAGTGATAAGACAAATAAAGGAGGTCATATTTATGAATCATAGTGGAAATGGCTTAGGTGCCGCGATAATTTTAGTACTATTCATTTTATTAATAATCATAGTAGGAGCATTCATTTAAATTTATATAGATAAGGAGGTAAATTGATGAGTTGTTGTAAAAAAGAGACACCTCAAAATTGTTGCAATAATAATCCTATGGAAAGTTACTTTTTTATAGTATTAATTCTATTCATATTATTAGCAATAATATTGGGTGGATCATTTATATAAA
>JAVXUB010000044.1:0-2291 GCA_036642315.1 Bacilli bacterium | reverse complement strand
AAGTGGAGCTATGTTTATATCAGTAGTATATGTTTTTAATATTTTTGTATACATATCATAGTATTTTGGATAATCTTTTAAATAAGTGTCATCAGTCATTTTACTAAAAGGTATTACTTGATGGGCTGTATTTGGTAGATTACCTGAATTCTTTTTGTAATATGAGAATAATAATTCTCCACCTAGATTACTAAGTTTAATAGTAGATCCTGCTTCAGTTGTAGTTTTTGTTATGTCAAGTGTTGCAAATAAACCAACTTTTTTATTGTAATTATCTGTAGTATATTGATTAGATATAAAGTTTCCTAAAGAGTAAATTACTAAAGTATCTCCAATCCAAGTAATTGGTTGTAAAACATGGGGATGACTTCCTATAATAATGTTTACTCCTAAATCTGCTAGAAATTGTGCTACTTCTTTTTGGGTATTATTTGGCATGCTGGCATATTCATTTCCCCAGTGCATTGCTACCATTAATACATCTACTTCTTTTTTTAATGCTTCAATATCTTTTCTTGCTTTTTCTTTATCAAATACATTAACTAAATATTCTTTTCCTTTTGGAGTATTAAGTCCATTAGTTGACATTGTATAAGATAACATTGAATATTTTATATTGTTTTTTTCTTTTATTATATATGTTGTTCTATCAGTTTCATTTTCAGCCATTCCATTATATAAAACATTTTTTTCTTTAAAATACTTTATGTTATTTAAGGCTCCTTTTTCACCTTTATCAAAAGAGTGATTAGAAGCAATTGATACTGTGTTAAAACCTATATTAAGCATGGCATCTCCAAACTCAGATGGTGTATTGAACATTGGAAAGTTTGAATAACCAAATTCTTTACCTCCAAAAACTGTTTCTTGATTATAATATGCTATATCGTATTTTGGAACTATATCTTTTACTAAAGCAAGTGAGTTTGTAAAATCATAACTTCCATCTTTTTGTCTATAAAACTCATATATTCCACTATGAATTAAAGCATCACCTGTTGCAAGAAATGATAATTTATCAACTTGTGGTTCTTTTGGTTTAACTGGTTTTTCTATAACTGGTTCTTTTACATCAACTGGTTTTTTATTATTATTTTTCCAAAATTTATATGAAGTTACACTAACTAATCCTACAATAATAATAAAAATTGTAAATATTAATAATCTTTTTTTAGTTCTTCTTCTCATTTTTTTAACCTCTTAAACTTTCAAATACATCTTCTACTTTTTTTGCTGGTTCTAAACATTTTCCATAATTAGGTAGTAAATGTAAATGATAATGTTTTATTTTTTGACTATCTCCATAATTCACTAGAATAGTTAGGGCATCACAATTTAATTTTTTCATTAATAAAGGAGTATAAGTCTTTGCAATATTATTTATGTGTAGTAGTAAACTATCTGGTATTTCTAAAAAGTTTTCATAATGAACTTTTGGTATAATTAAACAGTGTCCATCAACATTTGGAAAAGCATCAAGTATAACCATAACTAATTCATCTTCATATAAAACTTTAGAATCAAGCTCCTTATTTATTATCTTACAAAATAAACAATCCATATTTAATCACCTACAAGAATTATATCAAATAAAAGTTATTTTATATATATTATTATTACTTTTATGTATAGGTTTGACTATTAAAAAATAATATTATTTATAAACTTTCATATATTTTGTGTACTTTTATCCCTTATAAGCATAAATTAGAATAAAGGGGTGTGATAATTGTGGCTTTTAAAGAAATTGTAACTAAAGCTGTGATAGGAAAAGCAAAGAAAACTAGTACTAATGAGTTTTTAATGGAAACTGAAGAAAAACCAAATACTGTTTTAGGTTGTTGGGTTATAAATCATTCATTTACAGGATCTAAAGGAAATGACACTATTAATATAGATGGATCTTTTGATATAAATGTTTGGTATTCATTTGATACTGATTCTAAGACTGCTGTATCGACAAGAAAATTTAATTATGCAGATACTATGAATGTACCACTAAAAGAAGACAGTAAAATAACTAGTGCATCTGAGATTATAGTTAGATGTTTAAAACAACCAACTGTTGCTAATGTGTCTATTGTTGATGGAGTTGTAAAACTTTCAATTGAAAAAGAACTTGGTGTTGAAGTAGTAGGAGAAGCTAAAGTAAAGATTAATGTTGAAGATGAAGAAGATGATTATGAAGAAATATTTGATGAAGTAAAAAATGATGAAATTGATGATATAGAAGAAGATTATTTAAAAGAAGAGTAGTATCAACCATTTATAGTTGACACTACTTTTTTCTT
>JAVXUB010000043.1:0-4734 GCA_036642315.1 Bacilli bacterium | reverse complement strand
TAGTGCTAGTATTAAAACTAATATTAATTCATTTATTTCTAGTCCATATGTTCTAAATATTTCTTTACCATGATAAATGATAAACAATTGAGATATAAAGATAAAGCCAAAAATCATTATAAATATTTTGTTTTTTAATATGTTTGCAAATATGTTTAAACGCTCAGTTCTTGCATTAAATGCATTAAAGATACCTAGAAATATAAACATAGCAAAGTATGCTGTCATTAAATATTTATTATCTGATGAATACCTTATTAATTCTTTAAAAATAGGAAGTTTTAAAAATAATATACATAATATTGCTGAATAAAATCCAGTTGAAATAATCTCACTATACATATATTTATTCATAATTTTTGTATTTTTCTTTTTGGGTTTTTCAAACATATATTCTGGAAGTGGAGATTCAAAAGAAAATGCTAGACCTGCAAATGTATCCATAATCATGTTTAACCATAACATTTGAATTATTGTAATTGGAGTAGTAACTCCTATGAAAGATCCTATAATAGAAAGAATTAATGCACTCATATTTACTGATAATTGATAAATTATAAACCTTCTAATACTTTTAAAAATAGTTCTTCCATATAAAATAGCTTTACTTATAGATAAAATATTATTATCAAGGATTACAATATCTGCTGCTTCTTTTGCGACTTCAGTACCACTTCCCATTGCAAAACCTACATTTGCTTTTTTTAAAGCTGGTGCATCATTTACACCATCACCAGTCATACCTACTACTAGATTCATTTCTTCGGCTAAAGTTACTAATCTACTTTTATCTTGAGGAAGAGCCCTTGCAACTACTACTAAATCATTAATTATCTTTTTTACATCTTCATCATTTAAGCTTTTTAATTCATCACTATTTAGAACTTTGTTGTTAATACCTTTATATAACCCTACTTCCTTTGCAATTGATAAAGCAGTATCTTTTCCGTCTCCTGTAATCATTATAGTATGAATTCCTGCACTTTCAATTTGAAAAAGTGCTTCTTTTGCTTCATCTCTTAATTCATCTTTTATTTCTACTAAACCTATGTATGTTAAATTTTCTTCGTTTTTTCCAAAAGCAAAAACTAATACTCGACTTGCATTTTTTGTTAAATTATTTATTTCCTTTTCAATGATTCCTTTATTAATATTATTTACTAATTTACCATTTGTATCAATGTAACTATTACACTTAGGTAATAGTTTTTCTGCAGCTCCTTTTACTAAAAAAACTCCACTACTAAGTTCTACACTACTATATTTTTTATTTGCATCAAATGGATTTTTATTAACAACGGTTTTATTAATCTTATCATTTAATTTAAAAAATTCTAAAATAGCCCTATCAGTTGAGTTACCTCCTATAATTTGTTTATCACTATAAATACTACCATTATTGTATATAAAAGAAGAATATACTAATTCATAAAATATTTTATATTGTTTTAAATCAGATTCATTTTTAAACTTTACTCCATTATAACTTATAAAATTTACTACTTTTAATACTCCTTTTGTTAAAGTACCTGTTTTGTCTGTTAATAATAAATTCAAACTACCTGCAGTTTCTATTCCTACTAGTTTTCTAACTAAAACATTGTCTTTTAACATTTTTTTCATATTACTAGATAAAACTAAAGTAATCATCATAGGTAGACCTTCTGGTACAGCTACAACGATAATTGTAACTGATAAAGTAAGTGCATAAATTAAATGGTTTATTATAACTGGGGCATCTGTAAGGGTCGCTATAATTAGATCCATATCAAATGAATTATCAATTACTATAACTGAGAATAAATAAGAAAGAGTTGCTAAGAATGCACCTATATAACCTATTCTACTTATTACTTTGGCAAGCTCACGTAATTTACTTTTTAGAGGACTTTCAGGAACTTTATCTTGTAATTCTTTTGAAATTTTACCATAAATTGTTTTATCTCCAACTAAAGATACACACATTAAAGCATCACCTGAATATACAACTGATCCACGATAAACTTTATTAATTTCTAATATATTTGTACTGTAAGCACTTTCTTTTTTTCTTTCTTTTGTCTCACCATTTAAAGAAGATTCATCAACACTTAAACTACCATTTATTAAATATCCATCAGCAGGAATTTTATCCCCACTGCTAAGAACAACCAAATCCCCCACTACTATATCATCAAAACTAATTTCAATTAATTTGTTATTTCTTTTAACTTTACATTTTATTTTTGCAGTTTCTTCTTGTAAACGATTAAATGCCTGCTCAGAACCATATTCTGAAATTGATGAGATAAATGATGCTAAAAAAATAGCTATTAAAATACCAATTGTTTCATACCAATCAAAGTTTCTAAATAAGACTACTACTTTTATTGCAAGGGCTATTAATAGAATTTTTATTATCGGGTCTCCCAAAGATTCAATTAATAATTTTAGAAATGAATTTTTTTTAATTTCAGTTACTTTATTACTTCCATATTTTTTTCTACTATTAATTACTTCTAAATCACTTAGTCCCATCTGCTTGTCCTCCAATTAAATATATGAAGTGACGGTACTTTTATTACAAAGAAAAACAATCTTTAATTTGATTGCTTCTCTTTATTTTTAATTATTTTATTGATATTTCTAAATCCATTATTTATATAATCTATTTCATTTATTATATATGTGTCATTTATATTAAACTCATTTAAATACTCTAATACATCTTCTTTAGTAATATTTTTAAATTCAATTTTTTCATCTATTTTATTAATAAAGTTTGGTGTCATAAATGAATCATAGCTTGCCACTGTTGGTGTATTAAATCCTACCTTTTTTGTTTCTTTTACATTACTTGTTATTATAACTATTGCATTTTTAAAACTTATTTCTTCATTTTTTCCATTTAAGATAACGCCTTCATCAAGAATTTGTTCAATTAACTTTTTTACATCGTTTGAACCCATTTCAATATTTTCAATTAAAAGACATGAGTATGGATTATTCCTAAATTTATTAAAAATAGGTTCATCATCATAACCAATAAAACCTGCAGTAGTACCAATTAATTTATTAATCGATGATTCCATTCCATATTCACTCATATCAAGCTTTATTAAATTCATATTTAAACACTTACTTAAAGTTTTAGCAAGATAAGTTTTTCCTACTCCACACCCACCATTAAATAAAAAACTTATTGGTGTTCCATTATCTTTTAATCTTTTATTTAAATAACTTACTACTTTATTAATAGCTTCTTTTTGACCAAATACAACCTTGTTTAATTCAGTATTTAAGTTAATAATTAATTTTTCTTTATCTTTTATAAGTGGTATATTACATTTTTTACTTATTACTTCTAAAATATCTTCATTTGTTATAAAATTTACATTTTTGTTAGTTACATTTTTTAATTTTGTATTTATTTTTTCTTCTTCTGCATGCATTATTACTGCTTTTTTAAAATCATTTTCTTTAATTGATTCTTCTTTTTTTAATAATATTTCTTTTAACTTTTTAGTATAACAATTGATCATATTATTATCTTTTTCTTTGATACTAATCATGGCACAAACAGAATCTAATATATCAAGTGACTTATCAGGATTTTTTAATCCATAGATATTTTCATTTACTAAATCTACTAAGTTATTTATGTTTTCATCACTTATTTTTATTTTATAATGTTCTTCATATTTAACTTTTACTTTTTTTAATATTTCTTTTGTTTCTATTTCATTAGGTTCTTTAATATTTATTACTTCAAATCTTCTTACTAATGCTTTATCTTTTAATATATTTTTATTATATTCATTTATTGTTGTTGCTCCAATACATTTAATCATTCCTCTTGCTAAGTAAGGTTTAAAAATATCACTTGCACTTATTGCTCCTTCTGCTCCACCAGCACTTACCATTGAATGTATTTCATCTATAAATAAAATATATTTTTTACTTGTTTCTAGTTCTTTTATAATTTTAGTTAATCTTTCTTCAAACTCTCCACGATATTTTGTTCCCGCTACAAGGGAACCCATTTCTAACATAATAATTTCTTTTCCTAATAGCATTGTTGGTACTTCTTTTTTATTAATTCTTCTTGCTAGTTCTTCTACTATAGCAGTTTTTCCAACTCCAGCTGGTCCAATTAAAAGTGGATTATTTTTGTTTTTTCTTATCAAGGTCTCTATTATATAAGTTATTTCTTTATCTCTTGATACTACTTCTTCGTCCATATTAACCAGTTCATTTAAGTTTTTCCCTAGTTTTAAAAGTTCTAAATTACAACTAACTTTTTCTTCTGTCTTACAAATTTCATCATATATCTTTTCGACATTTACTCCCATACCAAGAAGTATTCTAATTGCAATTCCTTCGCCTTCTTCAAGAATAGCAGATAATAAATATTCAGCATTTACTTCTTCATTTTCAAGTTTTGCGTTTTCTAATGAACATTTAATTACGCTTTTTAAAAGTGGTGTATACAAAATATAAGTGCTTTTTTTAGAAGCACTTCCAACAATATTTAATAATTCTTTTTTAAATAATTCATATGTAACATTATATTTATCAAATATATCTTGTACTTCTTCAGAACTTTTTAATAACGCTAATAATAAATGTTCAGTTCCAACATAAGGATGCCTTAATAAAAACATCTCTTCTTCTGCTTGTTTAAAGATTTTACTAACTTCAAGATTAAAAAAATCAAACATAGAATCCTCCATAACTAATTCTATGTTTATATTG
>JAVXUB010000042.1:0-4817 GCA_036642315.1 Bacilli bacterium | reverse complement strand
ATTATATCACAAGGAAAGTTTTTAAAAAAGATTATTCTTCATCTAATAATTTTTTTATTCTTTTATTTTTTTCATCTATATCATTTATTTCAAGTATTTCTCTAAGTTCATTATTAGTTTTTACTATATGCAAACTATTTTCAAATTGATTTAATTTCTTTTCAGTATTTTTTATACTTAATCCAATAAAACTTTTAGAAACATTAAGTAAATCTGCTATTTCTTGTAAAGTATAATTTTCCGTATAATAGTAATTAAATATTATATAATTATTTTCAGTAATTAAATCTTTATAAACATCCATTAGTAAACTATTTAAAACAAATTTTTCCATTACACCATATCCTTAAACAAACCATATATATAGTTCTCAATGTCAAAAGTAACTAAATCATCCATTTTTTCCCCTAATCCTACAAACTTTACAGGTACATTTACACTTTCTTTAATTGCAAGTACTATTCCACCTTTTGCAGTTCCATCTAATTTAGTTAAAACGATACCTGTTATATTAGTAATTTTTTTGAATTCTTCAGCTTGCATTATTCCGTTTTGCCCAGTACTAGCATCAATTACAAGCAAAGTTTCATGTGGGGCATTTTCTATATGTGTTCCTATTACTTTATTAATTTTTTCAAGTTCTTTCATTAAGTTAACTTTATTTTGAAGTCTACCTGCAGTATCAATTAAAACTATATCAACATTTTCATTTTTTGCTTTAACTAAACCATCATATATAACACCTGCTGGATCGACATTTTCTTTTCCATAGAATAACGATTTTGTTGCATCAGCCCAAATATTTAATTGTAAAACCGCCCCAGCTCTAAAAGTATCCCCTGCTATTAACATAACTTTTTTTCCCTCACACTTATATTTATGTGCAAGTTTTGCAATCGTTGTCGTTTTACCAACACCATTTACTCCAACTACGAGTATTACAGTAGGTCCACTTTTAGCCATATTAATTTTATCAGTTAAAGAATCATTATCAACATATATAATAAATAATTCATCCACTATAACTTCTTTTAAATAATTAGTATCAGTAATCTTTTCATCTTTAACCCGTTTTTTTAGTTTATCAATAAAATTTAATACCGTATTAACCCCAATATCAGCCATAATTAAAATATTTTCAAGCTCATCAAAATATTCATCATTTACTTTAGTATATTTTATCCCTAACATATTTAATTTAGATACAAAATTATTTCTAGTTTTTTCTAAACCTTCATCATATTTCTTTATTTCTTCAGTTTTAACTTCTTTACTTTTAATAATATTTTTTAATTTATCAAAAAATCCCATAGAATCACTCCATTCATTAATATCATACCAAATAAAAAAGACTTATGAAATAGTTTTATAGACAAAAGTACTAATTCATTGTATAATTAACTCAAGCAAAAAACTTTTTATATCAAAGAAAGAAGGAAATAATTTTATATGAAAGAAAATAATATTGCTACCCAAGTAGTCGCTTTAGGTGGCCTTGGAGAAGTTGGTAAAAACATGTACATCATCCATCATGATGATGAAATTTTAATAATTGATGCTGGAGTAATGTTTCCAGAAGAATCTCTTTTAGGAGTAGATTATGTAATTCAAGATGTAACTTATTTAAAAAAGAATGAAGATAAAATAAAGGCTTTATTTATCACTCATGGTCATGAAGATCATATCGGTGGTATACCTTTTTTACTTCAATCAATTAAGATACCAAAAATATACATCCCAAAGATTGCAAGTGATTTAGTTAACAAAAAATTAAATGAAAAAAACATTAAGTATAATAATTTTGAAATAATAAATGAAGAAACAAAATTTGATTCTAAACATTTCCATATTGAATTTATTAATACAACACACTCAATACCAGATAGTTTTGCGCTTAAAATAAATACTCCAAATGGAACGATTTTTGAAACAGGAGACTTTAAATTTGATTTAACACCAATTGGACCTATTGCAGACATTCATAGAATGGCAGAAGCAGGATCTAAGGGAGTTACACTTTTATTAAGTGACTCTACTAATGCTTTATCAAGTGGTTATTCAAAAAGTGAATCAGCAGTTGATGATATGTTAGATGATATTATAAGTAAACATCATGGTCGAGTTATTATTGCAACATTTGCATCAAATATATATCGTGTTAAACATATTGCCGAAACTTGTAAAAAATATAATCGTAAAATCATAGTGTTTGGTCGTTCTATGGAAAATAGTGTTGATTTAGCAGTTAATAATAAATTAATAGAAGATAAATCAATATTTGTAGATGCCAATGCAGCTAAAAGTTTAAAAAGAAATGAATTATGTATTTTATGTACAGGTTCACAAGGAGAACCTCTTGCAGCTCTTTCAAGAATAGCAAGTGGAGTTCACAAACAAATTTCTCTTTTAACAGATGACTTAGTAATATTTTCATCAAGTCCAATACCAGGTAATGCAGAAGGGATTAATAGAATTATTAATAAATTATATTTAAAAGGTGTTAGAGTTTTTACAAATTCAGAATTTAGTGATATACATACATCAGGTCACGCTAAAGAAGAAGAATTAAAATGGATGTTAAGAATTATAAAACCTAAATATTTTATGCCAATGCATGGTGAATACAGAATGTTAAAAAGACATACTGAAATAGCTGGACTTTGTAGTGTCCCTCTTGAAAACACATTTATATGTGCAAACGGAGATGTCGTAGAATTATTAAATGGTGAAGTTAAGAAAAATGGAAAAATTCAAGCTGGAGACATTTATGTTGATGGATCTCGTGTTGGAGATATTGGTTCAGTAGTAATAAAAGATAGAAAATTAATGAGTCAAGATGGTATTTTAATTACAATATTGAATATTAATACCCTATCAAGAAAACTTTTACTTAAACCAAACGTTACAGCAAGAGGTTTTGTACTAGTTAATGAAAACTTAGAATTAATTCAAAAAATAGAAAGAAAAATAGCAGAAATTGTAAACAACTTTTTAATTAAATCACCTTATAGTTATACAGATTTAAAAAATCAAATTATTTTAGAACTTCTTCCCTATATAAATACATTAACAGGAAGAAGACCAATTATATTACCAGTTATAATGGAAGTAAATCAATCTTAAGAGAAATTAATTTTTCTCTTTTTTTATTGCAATAAAAAAGCTAGATTTTAATCTAACTTATTTTGCTTCTTCTAAAACTCTAGTTTCTCTTATTACAGTGATTTTTATAGTTCCAGGATATTGCATTTCACTTTCAATTTTTTCTTTGATATCTCTTGCAAGTTTATAACTCTTTGTATCATCAATTTCATTTGGTTTAACAATAACTCTAAGTTCTCTACCAGCTTGCATCGCAAATGTTTTTTCAACACCAGCATAAGAATTACCGATAGTTTCTAATTGTTCTAGTCTCTTGATGTAATTATCTAAAGAATCATTTCTAGCTCCAGGTCTTGCTGCTGATAATGTATCTGCAATTTCTACTAATACTGATATTATAGATTTAGCTTCTACATCTCCATGATGTGATGCAATAGAATTAACTATAATTTCATTTTCATGATGTTTCTTAGCAAATTCTACACCTAACTCAACATGACTTCCTTCAACTTCAAAATCAATAGCTTTTCCAATATCATGAAGTAAACCAGCTCTTTTAGCCAAATTAACATTTTCACCTAATTCAGATGCCATAAGTCCACAAAGATTTGCAACTTCAACTGAATGTTTTAATGCATTTTGTCCATAACTAGTTCTATAATTAAGTTTTCCAATTAATTCAACTATTTCAGGGTCTACTCTCGTAATACCTAATTCATTAATAGTTTTATTACCAAGTTCAGTTATTTTAGAACTAATATCTTTAACTGTTTTATCATAAATTTCTTCGATTTTTCCAGGATGTATTCTTCCATCTTTAATTAAAGTATCAATTGTAATTTTTGCAATTTCTCTTCTTAATGGATCAAATGAAGAAATAACTATAACATCAGGTGTATCATCAATTATTAAATCAACTCCTGTAACAGACTCAATAGTCCTTATATTTCTTCCTTCTCTACCAATTAATCTACCTTTCATATCATCATTTGGTAAATCAATTGTACTTACTGTTTGTAAACCAACAACGTCATCAGCATATCTTTCCATACTATTAACGATTAATTGTTTACCTATTTCATTTGCTTCTAACTTAGCTTTTGCTTCCATATCTTTGATATAGTTAGTTATTTCTAACTCCATATCTCCTTCTACTCTTTCCATAATTAAATTATGAGCTTTTTCTTTACTAAAGCCAGCTATTTTTTCTAATTGTACTACTTCATCTTTAAGTAGTTTGTCCATTTTTATCTCTTTTTCTTGTAAACTTTCTTGTTTTGCTAATATATTACTTTCTTTTTCTTGTAAAGTTAAATCCCTTTTTTGAAGCATTTCTTCTCTTTTATCAAGATTATTTTCACGACCTAACAATCTGTCTTCACTTTGTAAGATTTCTGCTTTCTTTTCTTTAACTTCTAAATCTGTTTGTTGTTTTAATTTATAAGATTCTTCTTTTAACTCAAGAAGTGTATCTCTTTTATGTTTTTCTGCTTCCTTTTTTGATTCTTCAAGATAATTATTAGCTTTATTTAGAGCCTTAGATGCCTTAATAGAAAATACTATCCAGACAATAACTCCACCGATTAAAGTTCCAATAATAAGAGCTAAAATGGCAACCAAAATGTTATCCATTTTAAATCCTCCCTTATTTCTTTCCATAGAATATATATTAATTTATAATTCATATCTACAATTTAATTATAATTGTTAATCAC
>JAVXUB010000041.1:0-4937 GCA_036642315.1 Bacilli bacterium | reverse complement strand
ATAGAATTAGTACGACTTGTTTAATTACTATTAGTGGGGATGCTATAGAAACTGGTAAAGTAATTAAAGCTAAAAAATATTGTTCTTTAAAAGAAATAGTTGATAAATATATTAAAGTTAATAGTGAAAATGTAGTATATATAATAAATGGATTAATGAGTGGATTTATAAGTAATATAAATGACACTATATTAAGTGATGATGTAACTGCACTTATGATTATGAAAAAAAATGATGAAGTAGAAGAAAAATGTATTAACTGTGGAATGTGTGTGAGTGTTTGTCCTTTAAAAATAGATACTTTAAAATGTATGAAAAAAGGAATAAAGAATGAATCTTGTATAAATTGTGGGTTATGTAACTATGTTTGTCCTTCATTTATTGATATTAAAAAACATGTAAAGGAGGAGTTATAATGACTGGGTATATTCATGAATTTAAGAGTAATAAAAAAACATTTTTTTGTTATATAATTGCGATTATTCCCTTAATTTTATATGGTATATATAAAAACGGAATATTAGTTTATCAAAAAGATTTAATTGGGTTGGGTGGTATATTTAAAATATTGTTAATTCCTTTAATTAGTGTTTTAGTTTATGAATTAATATGTTTTATAATTCATAAAAAGTTTACTTTTGATAGCGGTTTAATAGATGTATTAATTGTAAGTTTATTTGTTATGCCAACTATTAATATATTCCTTTATGCTGGGTTTTTAGCTTTAGGAATCCTTTTAATACACTTTATTAGTAAAAAAGTTACTTTCAATAAAATGTGTTTTTTAAAGTTATTTATTGTTTTAGGAGTTATATTAATTAGTAAATATAGTTATCTTAATTTAGCAGAAGCACGGTTTGATTATTCATTTAGAGCAATTGATTTGTTGTTTGGTCGTGAAGTAGGTGGTGTTTTTGCTACTAATATATTTCTTGGTATTGCATCTTTTATAGGTTTTTCACTCTCTACTAGTTATAAAAAAATAATACCTGTAATAAGCTATATTGTTTATTTTATTATTTTACTTGTTGTTATGATCATTAGTAAAAACTATGACTTAACTATATTATTTAATGCAAATGTAATACTTGCTTTTATATTTGTTGGAGCAGATTCACTTTCTACACCTTACACTAATAAAGGTTTGTTAATTTATAGTGTATGCTTAGGTATTTTAACTGTAATATTTAGTATTTTAACTAATTACTTTGAAGGTGTATTTATAGCTATACTTTTACTTAGCTTTATTTATAAATCATTTGATTTAATTAAACTTAAAAAGGCATAAAACTATCATTTTATGCCTTATTTCATGAAATATGCATGTTTTTTAGACAAATTCAAGCAAAAAAAAAGGAAATAGGCTATACTACTGTAATATGTATTATTAGAGGGGAAGTTTATGGCGTTTATTAATGATGAAGAAATAAATGATATAAGACAAAAAGCTGATATAGTGGATATTATATCAGAATATTTACCACTTACACAAAAGGGTAGAAACTTTGTAAGCATTTGTCCTTTTCATGATGATCATTCACCTAGTATGGTGGTATCTCGTGAAAAACAAATATTTAATTGTTTTACTTGTCGAACTGGTGGTAATGTCTTTTCGTTTATAATGAAATATGAGAACGTTTCATTTGTTGAAAGTGTTCAAATAGTTGCTAAGAAAATTGGTTATAATTTAAAGCAAGTTAATTTTATCGAAGAAACAGATTCTAAATTTAAAGAAGAATTTGAAATTATGAATATGGCTCATAAATATTTTCTTAATAACTTAAATACTGATTATGGACTTGATGCTAAAAAGTATTTAAAAGATCGTGGAATAGATGAAGCAATAATAAAAGAGTTTAAGTTGGGACTTGCAATAAATGAAACTGACTCATTATATAAATTATTAACTAATAAAAAATATGGAATAGACGCTATTGAAAATGTTGGTTTAGTTAATAAAAATGGACTTGATGTTTATGATGTATTTAATAATAGAATAATGATTCCTTTAGAAAATGCTAGTGGAAAAGTTGTGGGATTTACTGGAAGAATATTTCATGATGAAGATATGGCTAAATACATTAATACAAAAGAAACTGTGATATATCACAAAAGTAATATTTTATTTAATTACTATAATGCAAAGAATGCTATTAGAAATGATGGAAAAGTTATAGTAGTTGAAGGTAATATGGATGCTATAAAAGTTAGTGCAAGTGGAGTTAAAAATATTGTTGCATTAATGGGAGTAGCAATTTCAAAAGAACAGGTAAGTATTTTAAAAAAATTAAGAGTTCCTGTAATACTAATGCTTGATAATGATACAGCTGGGCTTGATGCTACTGTAAAATTAGGAGACATTTTAATAGATAATGGAGTTGACACTTTAATTGTAAGATTAAGTGGAGCAAAAGATCCTGATGAATACATTAGACGTTTTGGAATAGAGGCTTTTAAAGATAATATAAATCATGCAATAAAGTATATGGATTTTAAATTAGAATATTTAAAGAGTAATAAAAATTTAAATAATATGGAAGATTTAATAGTTTATGTAAAATCTGTTTTAAAGGGAATTAATAATAAAGATGAACTAACTCGGGATCTTGTTATATCAAAGTTAAGTAATGATTATAAAATTGATAAAGAGTTATTAAAAAGAGAACTTGTAAGTGAAGTAAGACCAGAAAAAACAGTAGTTGAAGAAGTAAAAGAAGTTAAGAAAAAAACTAAATATGAAATAGCTACTAGTAAGATATTATTTGCAATGATGATGGATGCAAAATATATTACAATTTATAGAAATAAGCTTGGTTATTTTAAAGATAAAATTGATAGAATAATTGCTAGTGAAATAGTTTATTATAATAATATGAATAAAGGAATAAATATAGCAGATTTTACTAGTTATATAATGAATAATGAGGAAGCTTATAATAGAGTATTAAATATAATAAGTGATAATGAAAATTTTGATGTAGAACTTGATGAATTTAATTTATGTATAGACGCAATATTATGTGCTTTGAAAAAAGATGAAATCAAAGTATTAAAAAGTAAAATTGCAAAGGAAATGGATATTAATAAAAAAGTGGAAATGTTGAGTAGATTAACAGAAATAAAGAAAGAAGTGTAGAAAATGGAAGAAATTAAAACGTTAGAAGAAAGAAAAGTAAATTTAGTTAAATTAGGTAAATCAAAAGGTTATATAACTTTTGAACAACTTGCTCTTGAATTAAAAGGACTGGAAATTGATAGTGATGGGCTTGATGATTTATATAATTATTTAGTAGATAATAAAGTTGCTGTTATGTCTGATGATGAGGCTAAAAGTGAAGATGGTGGAGAAGATGCTTTAAAAAGAGAAGTAGTTGATGAACCAATTGTTATGGCAGATAGTGATATTACAAAAGATGTTAATATAAATGATCCTGTAAGAATGTATTTAAAAGAAATAGGTAGAATATCTTTACTTTCTGGTGAAGAAGAAATGAATATTTCTAAAAGAGTTGCTGCTGGAGAAGAAGAAGCTAAAAGATTACTTGCAGAATCTAATTTAAGATTAGTTGTAAGTATTGCAAAAAGATATGTTGGACGTGGACTTTTATTTCTTGATTTAATTCAAGAAGGTAATATTGGTTTAATGAAAGCTGTAGATAAATTTGATTATGATAAAGGATATAAATTTTCTACATATGCTACATGGTGGATAAGACAAGCGATAACTAGAGCATTAGCCGACCAAGCAAGAACAATAAGAGTACCAGTTCATATGGTTGAAACTATTAATAAAATGTCAAGAATTCAAAGACAATTAACTCTTGAATATAATAGGGAACCTAGTGAAGAAGAAATTGCTAAGAAAATGGGATTAACACCTGAAAAGGTTCGTGAAGTTATGAAAATAAGTCAAGAACCAGTATCTTTAGAAACACCAATTGGAGAAGAAGAAGATTCTAATTTAGGAGACTTTTTAAAGGATGAAGGATGTCTTTCACCTGAGGAATATACTGAAAATGAAATATTAAAAGAAGAAATTAAAGATGTATTAATGTCACTTCAAGCAAGAGAACAAGAAGTTTTAGAACTTAGATTTGGTTTAATTGATGGAACTTGTCATACTCTTGAAGAAGTTGGTAAAAGATTTAGTGTAACAAGAGAAAGAATAAGACAAATAGAAGCAAAAGCTTTAAGAAAATTAAGACACCCATCTCGTGCCAAAAAATTAAGAGATTTTCTTGGTGAATAATGAGTAAGTCACGAATTATTTCGTTAGCTAGTTTAGTAGATAAAGATTCTTCAGTTTTAGATATTGGAACAGATCACGCTTATTTACCCATTTATTTAATTAAAAATAATATTTGTAATAGTGTTACAGCAAGTGATATTTCAAAAAACGTTTTAGAGTATTCAAAAAAAAATATTATAAAATATAATATGGAAGATAAAATAAAGTTAGTATTGTCTGATGGGTTTAGTAATATAACAGATGAATTTGATATTGCAGTTATCGCAGGTATGGGGTTTAATACAATAAAAAAAATATTAGATACTGATAAACTACCTAATAAATTAATTATTCAATGTAATAATGATTTAGATCTTCTTAGAAGTTTTATGAATAAAATTAATTATAAAATACTTAATGAAGTTGTAGTAAAAGATAAAGGTATATATTATGTTATTATTAAGTATGGTAAAGGAAAAGAAATATTAGATACTAATGAGTTAGAGTTCGGTTTAGGTAAAAATTTAGACTATTATAACTATTTACTTTTAAAGTATAGTAAAGTAAATACTGATATTTTTAAAGAAAAAAAAGAAAGATTAAAAGAATTTATTGAAAGAATACAGGGCTAGAAAGAGGAGTACTATTAGTAGTACTTTTTTTTGTGTTAACTTCTATAACATTAGTTTTGGTGTTATTTATTTTAGTT
>JAVXUB010000040.1:3033-5006 GCA_036642315.1 Bacilli bacterium | reverse complement strand
AGGTTTAATGGGTATTTTAGTAACAATACTATTAAATATTCCAATAAATATAATTATAAAACAAATGTTTAATATATCTAATATTTCAGTTTTACCTGTAAGTGGTGCTATTATACTTGTAAGTTTAAGTGTATTTTTAACAGTGCTTGCTGGTTTAATACCTGCAAATATGGCAAGCAAAAAAGATCCTGTTGAGGCACTTAGAACTGAGTAGTATTATAGAAAAATGAAAGTTTTGTGAAGTTAGCAGTTAATATTGACAAGTGCTAAACCTAGTGATATATTGATATTGTTAGTGAGGAAACTAACAGAAAAAACATTTCCTGGAATAAAATCCAGTGGAAACGAAAATAATAATAAAGAAAGGAAGATGGTTATTTATGTTACCAAGTAGAATGTTTTTTGATGATTTGTTAAGTGAGATGGGCACTGAGTCCAAAATGAAATGCGATGTTTATGAAAAGGATAACAAAGTATTTATCGAAATGGATATCCCTGGTTATGAAAAGTCGGATATCAAAGTAGAATGTAATAATGGAAACCTTGTCATTAAAGCAGAAAGAGAAAGTAAAGAAGAAGATAATAAAAAATATCTTCACCGTGAGAGAAAAGTTTATGGCAAGATTGAAAGAACATTTCATTTAGATGATATCGATGAAGATTCAATTGAAGCAGAATTTAAAGACGGAATTCTTAAAATAAATGTTTCAAAAGTTGATGAAAACGAAACTAAAAAAATTATTAATATCAAATAGCATAGCAAAAGCTATGCTTTTTTGATATTATAAATAAGAGGTAGATGTATGAATAATTTTAAAAGTTTAGGGAAAAATGTGTTATTAAAAGAAGATGAAATTGAAATATTAAAAAAATATAATATTGTAGTAAATGATTCTGCTACTATTGATGAAGTATTATTTTTAATTGATAAATTTTGTAATGAAGAAGCAGATTTACTTGCTGATGAATTTTTAGAGCTTGATATTATTGCTGCAAATTTAGCAGAAAGAAAATATTATATGGGGAATAAATAGTCACGAAATAGATTGTTTTAAAAGTGATTATAATCTATAATTAGGTAGTAGGAGATTAAAAAGAGTTATGAATGATGAACAAATAGTAAAAGTAAGTAAAAAGTTAAATTTTAAGGTTACACAAGTAAAAAGTGTAATTACTTTATTAAGTGAAGGATCAACTATACCTTTTATAGCACGGTATAGAAAAGAAGTAACTGGAAACTTAAATGAAGAAGAATTAAGACTTATTGAAACTGAATATAATTATCAAGTAAATATTGATAAAAGAAAAGATGATGTAAGAAGGTTAATTGAAGAAAAAGGTATGTTAACTGATGATATTATAGCTTCTTTAAATGATGCTATAAAACTTAGTGAAGTAGAAGATATTTATTTACCTTTTAAAGAAAAAAGAAAAACTAAAGGAACAGAAGCTATTAAAATGGGGCTTGAACCTCTTGCTAAAGAAATTATGACTTTTGTTAATAAAAGTGCTGAAGAACTTGCAACGCCTTTTCTAAGTGATGTTGTAAAGACTGTGGAAGATGCCATAACTAATGCTGGATTTATTATAGCTGACTGGGTTAGTGAAGATGCTAAATATAGAAAATGGATAAGAAATTATTTTTATTATAATGGATTTGTTAATTCTAAATTAAAGAAAAATGCAGTTGATGAAAATAAAGTTTATGAAATATATTATGATTTTTCACAAAAAATAACTGATGTTAAACCACATAGAATATTTGCAATAAATAGAGCTAGTAATGAAAAAATTGTTACTTATGGTTTATCATGTGATTCTAAAAAGGTACTTGATTATTTATTTACAGAAGTAATAGGAAATAAACAATTTTTATTAAGAAGTAAAGTTGAAGATTTTATAAGCGATGCTTATAAAAGATTAATTGAGCCTTCTATTGAAAGAGATATTAAAAGTGAATTATTTGATAATGC
>JAVXUB010000040.1:0-2933 GCA_036642315.1 Bacilli bacterium | reverse complement strand
AAAAAACATGATGTTAAAATTATTGCGATAGGTAATGGTACTGCATCTCGTGAGAGTGAAGCTTTTTGTAGTAAACTAATAAGTAAATATAATTTATCTATTAAATATATTATTGTAAGTGAAGCTGGAGCTAGTGTATATTCTGCAAGTCCTCTTGCAAAGCGAGAGTTTCCTGACTTTTCAGTTGAACAAAGAAGTGCAGTAAGTATTGGAAGAAGATTACAAGATGCTTTAAGTGAGCTTGTTAAAATTGATCCTAAAAGTATTGGAGTTGGGCTTTATCAACATGATTTAAAACCAAAAGAACTTGATGAACAATTATCATTTGTAGTAAGTAAAGTAGTTAATAAAGTTGGTGTTAATTTAAATAATGCTAGTGAAAGTATTTTATCTTTTGTATCAGGGTTAAATAAATCTATTATTAAAAAGATACTCGATTATAAAAAGAAAAAAGGAAGTATTAAATCAAGAGAAGAATTAAAAAAAATTGCTGGAGTTAATGATTTAGTTTTTGAACAATCAGCTGGATTTCTTCGTATATTTGATGGCGTAAACGCCCTTGATAAAACTAATATTCACCCAGAAGATTATGAGTTAGTAACAAACTTACTTAATACTTATAAAATAGATGTATCTTTAGTTGGTACTAAAGAAATGGAAGAATCATTAAACAAATTAGATTCAAAAGAAATAATAAGTAAATTTAATATTAGTCTTGAAAAGTTTATGATGATTAAAAACAATTTAATAAATGGAGTAATTGATCCGCGTGATGAATTAAAACAAATGTTACTTAGAAGTGATATTTTATCAATGGATGATTTAGAAGTTGGTATGTCACTTGAAGGAACTGTTAGAAATGTAACTGCATTTGGAGCATTTATTGATATTGGACTTCATGATGATGCTTTAGTTCATATTTCAAAAATGAGTAAGAATTTTATTGAGCACCCTAGTGAAATATTAAAAGTAGGAGATATAATAACTGTTTATATTTGTGGAATTGATAAAGAAAAGAATCGAGTTAGTTTATCTTTACTTGAGGATTAAATATGGATGCTTTTATGAATTTAGCTTTAAAAGAAGCTTGGAAGAATCAAAAAAATAAATTTTTAGATGGAGGTCCTTTTGGTGCTGTTGTTGTAAAAAATGGAAAAGTTATTGCAAAGGCTCACAATAAAGTATTAAAGACATATGATGTTACAAGCCATGCTGAGGTAAATGCAATTAGAAAAGCTTGTAAAAAGTTAAAAACACATGACCTTAGTGGGTGCATTATATATACAACAAGTTATCCTTGTCCCATGTGTATTGGAGCTATTATTTGGGCTAATATAAAAACAATATATTATGGAATTTCTAAAGAAGAAACTGATACTATCGGGTTTAGAGATGATGATATATATGATGTAATAAATAACTTAGATAAAAATAAAACAATTAATTTTATTAAAGTAGATGATAAAGAAATAAATGATATTTATACAGAATTTAAGAATACAAAAAGTAATAAAATGTATTAGGAGGAAATAATTATGGCACATATTATAAAAATTGAAAATGATGATGTATTTATTGGAACTGATGATAATAAGATAAAAACAGTTCGTAAAAACGAACTGGATTTTGATGCTAAAATTGGTTTAGAAGTTGATATTTTTGAAGATGATTACAGAACTATTATTACAAAACATAAAAAAGAGAATGTTGATGCTGTAAAAAATGTTGATGGACCATATAAAGTAAATAAAATAATATATTTATTATTATGTTTCTTTTTAGGTGGCTTTGGAGCACATAAACTATATGCTAGAAAAAGCACTTGTGTATTATACTTAATGTTTTGTTGGACATTTATTCCTTCTTTAGTTGCTTTCTTTGACTTTTTTATAGCACTGTTTACTGGAAGCGATGAATTCGGGAATATTTTAATATAATATGAAATTAAAATATGGTGTGGTAACATTTTTAATTTTATTCATATTTATTTTTTCAGCTTCTGCTAGTGAAAAAATAAATGTAACATTTAATGCTTGTGTAGATGGGGACACAGCATATTTTAATGTGGATAATAAAAAAACAAAATTTAGGTTTTTAGCACTTGATACTCCAGAGTCAGTTCATCCTAAAAAGAAAGTTGAACCTTTTGGTAAAGAAGCTAGTAATTTTGTTTGTGATTTATTAAAAAGTGCTAAAAAGATTGAAGTACAGTATGATGATAATTCAAAGAAAACTGATAAATATGATAGAGACCTGGCATGGATTTTTGTAGATGATGTTTTATTACAAGAAAAAGTTATAGAAAATGGATTAGGTCAAGTAGCATACATTTACGGAAAATATGAGTATGTTGATAAACTTTGTTTAGTTCAAGGTGAATCTAAAGAATTAAAAAAAGGTGTATGGAGTAATGATAGTTACATAGATGGTTATTGTAATAAAGAAAAAAAGCCTACAAAAAAGAAAGAAGTTACGACATATAGTTTATTTACATTAATTTTATTATCATTTTTAACTATTATTGTTAAATACTTAAAAAAAAGATAAGTTTTATCTTTTTTTTATGCCTTCGCCTACAAATGAAAATTAAAAGTTCATATTATAAAGTATGGAAACAAAATTCCAAATATAATATTATAAAGGAAGGAGTTATAAATTTTATGTCAATGCCAATTATTGTTCCTGGAACAGTTACTCGTACTCAAGCTATATCTGATATTATAGAATCAGTTGCACTTGAACAAACTGGACTTTCTCATATTTTAAATGCTGAAGGAGAAAAAATTCAAGCAGTTGTTGCAACTGGTACAATTGATCAAATGCTTGCAGTAAATAGATCAGTTCAAAAAACTATTAATACTGTAAGTCGTTTAGAACAAGTTTTAGAAAGTAAATTAGATTTATTTTCTTGTGAAATTTGTCCAATAGTATAA
>JAVXUB010000039.1:0-5076 GCA_036642315.1 Bacilli bacterium | reverse complement strand
TGAACTACCTGCTGAAAACAAATATTTTGCAAACAATTTATAAATCATTATTGAGTCTTTTACTGGATTAAAATGACTTTCTTTATTATTATCTAAATAAATAGTTTCTATTTTTTCTTCAATAATTTTAATATCATCTATTTTACAATCTATTAAAGTATTAGTTTCAAATTCATAACGTTCTCCACCAACATTCATAAACTTAAGTGCAATTTTTTTGGACATTGCTCTAAGTCCAGTTTGAGTATCACTTATATTAAGACCAATAAAGATCTTAAATATATTTCTTGTTATGACATTACCACATCTACTTTTCCATGGAACATTAGATTTTTTAAAGTCTCTTACCCCAATTACTAAAGAATCAGGATTTTTAAGAGCAACTTGTCCACAACTTAAAATATCCTTTACCGTATGTTGTCCATCACAGTCTGCTGTAACTATTACTTTACAATCATCATATTTATCAAATATATAATTAGTAGCATCCTTTATAGCTCTACCTTTTCCTAAATTAACAACATGTTTTAAAACTATAATTTTATCTTTTTCTAAAGTTTCAAAATACTTATCATACTTTTTTTCACATCCATCATTAATAACTACAATATTACTAAATGTGTTTTTTAACTCATCTATAAATTTATCCATTATTTTTATATTAGGATTAAGTGTAGGTACAATTACAAATATATCTTTATTTTTCATTTTTACTGCTTTCTACATTAGATTTCATTGCTACTACTTTCCATGTATTATCTATTTTTGTATAAAATACTTTTTCATTTAATTTATCAACCCTATCACTTTTAGCAACTATCATATTTTTTTCTAAATATGAGTTACATGAAAATACTGTATCACTATAAATTACACAATTACTTACTTGTTCATTCGTAAATGTTGGATTTTTTAAAGAATGAAAACTAGTAAATGTAATATCAATACTATGAGCCCAATTATAAGCAAGCTTTGATATATCAGAGTTTTTAACTAAATATTCATTTATAGTATTAAGTCCATAAGATGGCCCTGTTAAATCTTTTGTTAAAAATAAACTCCATTTTTCTGCAAACTCTAAAGGATTAATTTTATGACTTATATATTTATCAAGTTCATCTGCTTTTTCTAACTTCTTAAATGAATTAGATACATCAATTACATTATCTTTTATTTTATATGTTACATCTTCATTAAAATTATTTTTAATTTTAATACTAGGTTCCATAGTTAAATTATTAACTTCATATTTCTTTATTTTAGGTAATGCTACAAACTTAGTTACATAGTCAAGGTTACTTATATTTTCTTCACTTACTACATCACTTTCTATTATATCTTTATCATTAATAGTTACTTTAAAGTTACTTGGTACTATTATTTCATAACTAAAAAGTCCTTTTTCAATATTTGATAGAATTTTTTCTTTAGATACTTTATTATAAGTTAAAAGTCCTAAATGAGTTATAGACTCTCCCTTTTTTAAACTTATTGTAAAAAAATTCTTATTACCGATTAAAACATCATATTCGAGTACTTCTTCTGTTTCATGTTTTTTCTTAGGTACTATCTTTTCTTTATCTAATAACTTTTTAAATGATTCATAACTAGTTCTATCATTAGTTTCATATTCACTTTTTTTATTATTTAAAATGTAACTATTAAATTCACTTTCATCAATACTTTTAATAGTTTCTACAATATAATTATTTACATCATTTCTTTCATATTCTTTTAGTACATTTGATACATAAAATAAAGCACAAGTAATAAGTACTATCAAAATAATTGAATAAACTATTAAACCTTTTTTATATAATGATAACTTCTTTAATTTTCTTAAAAACTTCTTCATATTACTTTTCCTTTACTACAAATGCTGTAGGTAACTTCCATGATGAATTAGAGTGATACAATGTAACACTAGTCATTAAATATGCATCTTTATAATACATACTTGATGAACTTCCACCATCAAGGTTTGCAGCATTTAGTGCACCATATTCATGCATTATATCAATTAAATCTCCAGCAGTTGCACCTAAATGTCCACTAGCACCACGACCATCTGTAACAAGTAAAAGTATTGATCCGTCTTTTCTTTGTCCAATTGCAGTTCTAGGATTTGCTCCACTTCCAAGACCATTTAATACTCTTTTTTCACCATTTATAATTAACTTTACAAAGTGATTATTTTTATCACTTGCTTCTTCTTGAAATGCAACAGCATCTCTTATTTTTTCATTTATTATAATATTCTTTACTTGTTCATTATTTTTACCAGCTAAATCAATTATTCTTAATAAATTATTTTGATCAAGTCCAATTAAATAAACACCACGTAAACCAGTTACATTTAAGTGTAATATTTCTCCACCACTTACAGTTAAACCAAGTGGCCTTCCACCTTTATTAGAAGCAGATACATAAAGTCCACCATTTATTCCTGCAACAGCATTACTTTTTTTAACTAATTTATCAAGTTCTACACCATATTCAGTCCAAGGATAAGTAGTAGCTAAAGATATCGTAGAAGGATCTTTTACAATCATCATTTTAGCAGTAAAACTGTTTCCTGGTATTTCTACCACTTCAATATTTTCTTTTAAATCATTCGTTTTATCTACCGTTATTAAATCAGGATTTATTACATCATCCATTACTTGTAAAGAATTATTATCTACAATTTCTTTTATTTCTTTATCATCTAAAAATATTGAAACTACAAACTTCATTTGACCAGTTTCTAAAAATGTTGTAACAAATAATTCTCTTGCTTTATTAGATGGGCCATTACAAAATAAATTAATTGTTAACAAAAGTAAAACAAAAACTCCTAATACTGTTAACAACAAAAAAGATAAAAACTTTCCTACTATACCAAAAAACTTCTTTACTACCACTCTTACTACCACCACTTCTATATAACAAAATGATAACATATAAAATAATTATAAACAACAAAAAAGAAGCTTTCACTTCTTTACTTTAAACATAAATTTAACATTACTATTCCAAAACCTTTTAATCCTTTTAGGTTCTTTCATTATTCTATATAACCATTCTAGGTTTAGTTTAATAAACATTTTAGGTGCTCTTTTTTTCTTACCACTTAAAACATCTATTGAACCACCAACACCAACTAAGATTCCTTTAGTAAATTTATTAATATGTTTATAAATTAATTTTTCTTGATCTGGAATACCAAGAGCAACTAAACAAATATCAGGTTTTAATTTAATTATTTCATCAAATACTTTATCTCTATTACTTACATATC
This sequence comes from Bacilli bacterium, assembly GCA_036642315.1. Taxonomy (GTDB): domain Bacteria; phylum Bacillota_I; class Bacilli_A; order RF39; family UBA660; genus Onthocola_B. The sequence continues at coordinate 1,796 of JAVXUB010000039.1, read as the reverse complement.
CATCACTATATCCAAGAATTTTTAAACCTTTATATTCTTTTTTTATTTTATTTACAAGTGCTTCTATTACATCTTTTTTAGCTCCAAATAAATAAATTGATTTATTATTAATATTTCCTTCATTTAGCAAAAAAGATGCAATATCAATACCAGTAATCCGTTCAACTACAGGACATCCTACTTTTTTACAAGCTTTAACTACTGCTATACCATCAGGCACTAAACTAGTATTTTTATCAAATAAAAGTTTTTGTAAAATTTCATCATTACTTGACATCATTAAAGTTTCAGGATTAACTGTAACAATAAATTTTTTATTGTTATTCATTAAATCATTTTTTAAAACTTTAAAATATTCTAGTTTACTTTTGTTGTATAATTTTTCTAAATACTTTTTCATTATTCATCCTTTTTAATTAATTCAATTATAGCTTTTGCTTTGTGTGACCAATCATTTTCCTTTGCTTCTTTATCAAGTAATGTAATATATTTTTTATCTTTTCGTAAGTTTAATGCATCTTCTATTTTTTCTAAAAATTCTTTTCCATCTTTTGCAATTAAAACACTTTTGTATTTATGGCATTCATTTAAATTAGTAGTAACTATTGGTTTTTTTAATGCCATATATTCAAATATTTTAACTGGATTAGTAGACCTAGTAATTTGATTAATTTTAAAAGGTATTATTAATACATCACATTTACGAGCATAATTTTTTAAAACTTTATAATCTCTTGATCCAAGAAAATATATATTTTCTTCATCACTTAAATTTTCATCAAATGATTCATCATACTTTATACCAAATAATAAAACACTATATTTATTAGTTTTAGCTATTTTTTTTATAATGTCATAATCAGTCCATTTAGCTAAAGCTCCATAATAACAAATTATTGGTTTACCTTTTTCTATTATATCTGTAAATTCTTTTTCAAAAACAAAATCTTCATCAAAATATTGAAAAAATTCATAATCCACTCCATTAGAAGATTCTACTAAATTTTTACTTCCACGATGTTTTAAAACATCTTCTTTTAACAAGTCTGCTGTAACTACAACATATACATCTTTATTACTCATTACATAATTATATTTATTTATTATGTTTTGTGGTATATCTTTTGTTCCAGCAAGTTCTGGAGAAATATCATCAATATATTCATAAATAAATTTAAATCCAATATTTAAATAATTTGTAATGTTTTCTACTGATAATTTCCAATCTGTTGAATATAATTGTATATATTTTGGTTTATTACTTTTTTCTATTTCTTTCATTAATATTTTATTTAAAAGAATATTATTAAAATTAAACAAATATATATTATCATTAAACTTTTTTAAAGTCTTAACTTTATCAGTCATAGTAGTTACTTCATAAATCACTAAACATTTATTTTTTGCAAGATTATTTGCAATATGTTGTGGCCTTTGAAAAAGTGGAACATTATAACCAAAACTACTACGCCATAATATAATTCGATCATATTTAGTATTTAATATATCTCTTATTTCTTTTACATATTTCTTTCTATTAAAAAACACTCTAAAACTAATCTTATCCAAATAATTTGCCTTAACATAGGCATAAAGTTTTTTCATAAAACCTACAAACCCATATTTTTTATATACATTAACTAATTTTGAAAATTTTTCTTTCATTAGACACCTCTTCCATTTCATTATAACAAATATTAATATAAAGAAAAAGAACTAAAACTTAAAAATTTTAGTTCTTTGTTACTATTCACAGTCCTAATTACTAAACTATTGTTTTGGACGCTAAAAAGATG
>JAVXUB010000038.1:0-5126 GCA_036642315.1 Bacilli bacterium | reverse complement strand
AATGATAGGAATGCAATATAAAGGATTAGTACAATGGAACCATTTAACATATCTTTTTTAGTGCTTTTACCTTCTAAACCTAAAGCCATTGTAATTAAATATCCGCCAATTAAACCACCTATATGGGCAGAAATATCTATTCCTGGAACAACAAAACCTATAATTAAGTTTAATATAATAATTGGAATTATTTGTCTTTTTAATACTTCTCCTAAATAAAGGCGATAGTGATATCCAAAATAAAGAAGTGCTCCAAGTAAACCAAATATAGCTCCACTTGCTCCTGCTGAAACTGATGTACCACCTATAATAGAAAATAAACTTCCACTTATTGCACTAACTATAAATATAATTAAAAATTTTATTTTACCAATAAAGTTTTCTACTTGATTACCTATTACATATAATGAATACATATTTACAATTAAATGAGTTAAGCCAATATGTAAAAAAGCACATGTTAGTAAACGCCATATTTCTCCTGCTTTAACTAAAGGTCCATAGTTTGCTCCAAAGTTTAATAGAGTTAAAGTATCAGTTGAACCATTTCCAAATATATACATCAAAGTAAACATAATAATACAAACAACAATTAAAGATTTAGTAATAAATATTTTCTTTGGTGCAAATATTTTTGAAAATTGTTTATTTGATTTTTCTGTTTTATCATTAATATCTTTAGTAACATTAACTATTAAATCAACACCATTTTTAGAAGAAATTAATTCATCTTTTATATTAGGAAATATTTCTACTAAATCATGGTTGTCTTTTATTTCATTAAGAGATTCTAGCTTTATTGAATCAATATTATAATTAGATAATAAATCTAATTTTTCACTAGCATTTAAACAAATGTTTAAAGCATTTACTTTAAATGATAAAGTCTTTTTCTTAATTTGTTTTATAATAAAACGCATTTTTGCTATATCAAAATTATATTGTTCATCATTAATAAGAGTATTCATTGATATTCTTATTACACGATATGGTCCGTCTAAGTTTTCTAGCCAGATTTCATCTTTGCTACCTTGAACATTTATTGGAGTATAGTTTTCTTTTGTTACAAAGTAATGTACTAAACTCATCATTATTTGATCATTTTTTCCAATTTGTATTGATGGCATAATTTTTTTCTCCTTGTTCTTTTATTTTACAATAAATCATATATTTAGTAAAGAGGTGATACATATGATGTTTTATGCATTTTACGTTTGTTTTTTATCTTTTATTAGTTTTTCAATTTATCAAGTAGTATGTAGCAACAAAATGAATAACGATATGCTTTTTTTAATTGCTGCTAACTATTTATTAAATATTTCTACTACTATATTTTTCTTTATTTATAGTAATTTACTTCTTGCTTTACTAAGTTCAATATTTTTATTAATATTTGCTTTCTTTTTAATACGCTCAATTAAGAATGTATTTGGAGTATATAAGTTTTTTTCTATTCCTTACCTACTTTTAGTAAGTTATGCTTTTAGTTTTATTTTAATCGAGTGTCTTTAAATAATCTTCAAATTCACTTGGAAGTGGAGCTCTAAATTCGAGTTCTTTTTTTGTGATTGGATGAATAAACTTTATATATTCAGAATGAAGAAATTGACCAAATTCTGTATGTTTTGTATTGTTATATACAGGGTCGTTATGAATTGGATACCCAATATAAGCCATGTGTGCTCTTATTTGATGAGTTCTTCCAGTTTCTAAGACTAATCTTACAAGTGTATGATGTGAAAACTTTTCAATAACTGCTAAATTAGTTCTTGCTTCTTTTCCACCTGCTAAAACAGTCATTTTTTGAAAACTTAATTTGTCTCTACCAATTGGTGCATCAATAAATGCTGTAACTGATGGAAAAACTCCATCTAAAAGTGCAACATATTCACGGTGTACTCTTTTATTTTTAAAGTCATCTGCAAGTATTGCATGAGCTTTATTTGTTTTTGCAACTAACATTAGTCCTGATGTATCTTTATCAAGTCGATGAACTATACCAGGCCTGATAACAGAATCATCCATATTACTTAAGTTTTTTGTATAATAAAGAAGTCCGTTTACTAGAGTATTATCATAGTTTCCGTTTCCAGGATGAACTACTAACCCACTTGGTTTATTAATAACCATTAAATCATCATCTTCATAAACAATATTTAAATCCATTTTAACTGGTAAAACATCAGTTTTATTTGTATATGTTTCATCAATATATATTAAATCATTTTCTTTAACATGATAACTCATTTTTGACTTTTTTCCGTTTACTAAAATGTTTTCAGAAGAAATCATTTTAGCTGCAAGTTCTCTACTAAAACAAGTTTCTTCACTTACAAACTTATCAAGCCTTGTGTTTTGTTGTTCTACTTTTATTTCCATGTTTATCTTCTCCTTTCATGACTGCTATAAGTAATAAAATAAATCCTACTACTAGTGCAATATCTGCAATATTAAATACTGGAAAATTATAATTAAAAATTTTGAAATCAAAATAATCTATTACGTGATTTCTACTTAAACGATCAATTAAATTACCAAATAATCCTCCATAAATTAAACCAAAAGCAAGTACATTACGAAAGTTCTTTTTAAAAAATTCTTGATAATAAATTAACACAATAAATGAACAAAGTGAAATCACTATTAAAAAATTAATCATACCACTAAACATACTCCAAGAAGCTCCATAGTTATATACCTTTGTAATATTAAAAAAACCTTTTATAATTATATTAGACTCTCCAAGTAAAAAAGAATTATCGATTGATAATTTTACTAATTGGTCTATAAATACTATTAGAAAGGCAACAATTAAACTTTTTCTTTTCATAAGTATATAATAACACGAAAACTACATTTTAATCAATATAACATCAGTTCCTATTTTTTTTATATTATCAAAATTAAATGAAGTTTCACTTGCTTTAAAGAATAATTTAAAAAATCTTTTTTGTTCTGCTACAAAGTTTATTATATTACCATTTGTACTTACTTCAACATCGACTATTCTGCCTAGATTTATACCTGTTTCTATATTTATTATATCTTTTCCTTGTAAATCACTTAATAACACTTTTACCACCTATTAAAGTATATTAGAAAATATTTATTTAATTAGTCTTCTTACATTAAGAATAGCATTTTTTTCGATTCTTGATACTTGGGCTTGGCTTATTTTTAAACGCTCAGCTATTTCCATTTGAGTTTTACCTACAATAAAACGTTCTACTAGAATTTCTCTTTCTCTATTTTTTACTTTTAATAAAGCTTTTCTAAGAGAAATTAACATATCTTTATCATTATTTGTTTCTTTTACATCTGCTATTTGATCAAATAAATAAATTGTATCGCCGCCATCATTATAAATAGGCTCAAATATACTTGATGGGTCTTTTAGAGAATCTAGTGCAAAAGCTATTTGATATTCATCTATTTCTAAAGTTGATGCAATTAATTCATTGGTTGGCTCAAGCCCATGTTCACTAATATATTCTTCTTTAAATTTAATAATTTGATAAGCTAAATCTTTAATACTTCTACTTACTCTTATAATAGAGTTATCCCTAATATATCTTTTTATTTCTCCAATAATTAAAGGAACTGCATAAGTACTAAGTCTTAAACCATAAGATAAATCAAAGTTATCAATCGCTTTAATTAAACCAATAACTCCTACTTGAAACAAATCATCTAAATTAAGTTCTCCCCTATTAAAATTTCTTAAAATACTTAAAACAAGTTTTAAATTACCATTAATTAAATCTTCTTTTGCAAGTAAATCTCCTTGTTGATATCTAATAAATAATTCAGTCATTTCATCATTTTTTAATACTTTAATATCATTTGTATTTAATCCTGTTATATCTACTTTATATTTTGCCAAAAATAAAAACTCCCTTTCATATCTATTCTGATATAAAATGAAGTTTTTTATTCATTATCGTTACTTTACCATTAAATGTAGCTTTTTTACTACTTTTTTTTCAATTCTTGATATGTATGACTGACTAATATTAAGCATTTCTGCTACTTCTTTTTGAGTATATTCTGCTCCATTATTTAAGCCATATCTTAAAGTCATTATTTGTTTATCTCTTTCATTAAGTGAAGATATTTCTTTAGTTAAGAATTCTTTATCTACAATATCTTCATACATATTAGGTACTAAATCAATATCAGTACCAAGTATATCTTCTAAGTGAAGCTCATTACCCTCAGCATCATAATTAAGGGCATCTTCAAAACTTATTTCTGTTTTTCTTTTTTTGTTTTTTCTTAAAAACATTAATATTTCATTACTAATACAACGAGATGCATACGTCGCTAGTTTTATATTTTTATCTATTTTATAAGTATTAATTCCTTTAATTAACCCAATAGAACCAATACTAACTAAATCTTCTATATCATAAGATGTATTTTCATATTTTTTAGCAAGGAATACTACTAATCGAAGATTATGTTCGATTAGTATATTCCTTGCATCCATATCTCCTTTTTTAGCTAAAATTAAATATTTTAATTCATCATCTTTTTTTAAAGGTGGTGGTAACTTATCAGTTGCTCCCACAAAAAAAACTTCATTATATTTAAGTATTAATGCATCAATTAATTTTTTTATCATAAATCCTCCAATAATTTATTATTTAAAATACAATTTATTCCTTCAATATTAAAGGTATCGTTACTTATTCCTACTAAATAATTTGTAAATATTTTATTATTTATTTCAATATATTTAATGGAAATACAACTAAGTATACCTGTTTTATTTAAGGCTTTATATGGTACATATATTGGACTTCTTATATTATCTTTTAAAAAACCTTTTTCAACCATTATAATGTATTTTTTAGTAATAGGATCTCTTAGTTTATTACCTGAATCAAGTAATGCATTACACTCTATTTCTTTATTATTTTTAAATATTATTTTTACTTTATAATTATAGTTATATAACTTTTTAATTCTTTTATTTTGGTATATGTAAAGCCCTAGTATTAAAGGAGCAATAATTAATAATATTATGTAATTAATGCTTATACCATCAAAATAAAAGATTAAACCTTCATTTTTATAACTAAATTCTAAATCAAGTAAGTATAAAAAACCACCTAAAATAACAC
>JAVXUB010000037.1:0-5194 GCA_036642315.1 Bacilli bacterium | reverse complement strand
TGTTTCTATTATAGCATCTTTTAAAAATAAACAAAAGAATTTTTTAATTAAATATATTTTTAATAATTGAATATCTTTTTTTATTAGTTTACTTTCTGTATCATTGAAAACATCATTATTTGGTTTATTAAATGTTTGTAAATTAAAAGAACTATTCTTTAGTTCTCTTATATTATTTATCATAGTCATCTAAAAAATAATGTTTAGTGTCTTTATCAAAGTAACCTATTACTTGATTAAGATTTATGTTTTCAACACTTTTAAAGATGTTTAGATCAATATATTTACTATTCTTCCTTAGAAGTGATATTAAAGATTTTATTTCTTGACGTTTAGAGTTATCGTTTTTTAAAATACATGCACAGTTTATAAACTCTAAGTTATTATAATTTACCCAGTTAATTATACTTGATTCTTTAATAAAATATAGAGGTCTAATTAACTCCATACCTTGAAAATTTTCACTATGTAGTTTTGGTAACATGGAACGAACTTCTCCATTATAAAAAATTGACATAAGAATAGTTTCGATTACATCATCAAAGTGATGCCCTAAAGCAATTTTATTACAACCAAGTTCTTTTGCAATAGAGTATAAATGTCCACGACGCATTCTTGCACACATATAACAAGGGGACTTTGTATTCATTTCTTTTACAGACTCAAATATATCAGTTTTAAAAACTTTTATTGGAATATTTAATAATTTAGCATTATTGATGACTTTATCTAAATTAGTACTACTGTAGCCTGGATCCATTACAATAAACTCTAAATCAAAGTTATACTTGCCATGTCTTTTAATTTCTTCAAAACATTTTGCCATTAAAAATGAATCTTTACCTCCACTAATGCAAACTGCTATTTTATCATTTTCTTTGATTAAGTCATATTCAGTAACTGCTTTAGTAAATTTACACCATATATCTTTTCGATAAGTTTTGATAATACTTCTTTCTATATCTTTATAATTCATAGTAATACTCCATTCACTTGTTATTATTACTAATTATTAAATGTTTGTCAATTAATATTTTTAGTAATGTAAAAAGAAGGTTTCCCTTCTTAAACTTATTTAACTATTTCTAGTCCGTTTGTCTCAATATGATTTATAAAAGAATCTTTAATATTTGTTAAATCTTCATTAGTTAAAGTTCTATTACTACTTCCTACTGTAAATTTAATTGTATATTTTTTTCTATCATCTTTTATGAATATTCCTTTTAAAGTATAATCAAGTACAAATTCTGATGCGAATTTATTTATTATATTAGAGATATCTTCATACTTAGATAAAGAATCTGATATAACTGTGTAATCAAGTGTTACAGTTGGATATTTAGGTAACTCTTTAAACTTATATATTGTTTTTGGTAAATCTATAAATTTTGTTATTTCAATATCAATCGTAATAATTGATTTTTTCTTAGCTATATTATTTGTTACTTTATTAGTTACAACGTTAAGTGTCCCTATTTTTATATTATCTACTAAGATATCTTTTTTAAGTTTTTCATCATAGTAAGATAAATTATTATTACTTTTAATAAATGTAACATCTTTATTCTTAAATCTTTTAACTAACTCAACAATTATTTCTTTTGCTTCATTGTATGTTTTTTCTAATAAAGAGATATCGTTTGCTAAAACTATACTTAAATATTTTTCATTAATATCTTTTTTTATAACTGTTGCTATTTCAAATATATTAACATTATTCATATTTTTAAAGTTTTTTGTAATAAAAGGAAGAAGTGAAAGTGATAAATCATCTCTTAAAATATTATTATCTTTTTTGTTAACAACTGTTGTGTTATCAACAATAATATCATTTTGTTTTAAAAATGATGAATCGTACCAAAGGTATGAATTTACTTCACTTAAACTATATCTTGATGCTAAAAATTCTTTTATTTCATATTCTTTTTCAAAGTAATTTTCATGCATTTTAAATGTTAAATCAGTTTTAAGTGGTACTGGAGTTATGTTTTCATATCCGTACATTCTTGATATTTCTTCGATTATATCAGCATCCATTGTAATATCTTTTGTACTTCTCCATGTTGGTACTTTTATTATGTATTTAGTTTCTTCTACTGTTACTATAAAACCTAAAGAAGTAAGGATATTTACTACTACTTCATCTTTTACATATTCGCCCATATAAACTGCTAATTTTTCTTTTGTAAGTTCAATGATATTTTCTTCTTCTTTATAATTATAGATATCAGTTAAATTTGATGCAATTTCAAGATTTGGATTATATTCTTTTAGAAGTTTAATGAATCTTTTGATTGCAATTGGTGCCATAGTTGGATCAAGGGATTTTTCATATCTTATTGATGCTTCAGTTCTAAGACCTAAGAATGTAGCTCCTTTTCTAATACATGTTGAATCAAATACAGCTGACTCTAAAGTTAATGATGTTGTATCATTTTCAATTTCGCTTGAAAGACCTCCCATAATACCAGCTATTCCGATAGTTTCATTTTTGTTTTTTATTAAAACTATTTCTTTATTTAATTTTCTATTAATGGAGTCAAGGGTAGTGTATGTTTCATCTTCTTTTGCAAAATCAACTACTATATCGTTTACTACACGTGAATCATATGCATGCATTGGTTGACCTAACTCCAGCATAATAACATTTGTTAAGTCTACTATTAAGGAAATACTACGCATTCCAACATATTGTAAAAATATTTGTAAATCCATTGGTGTCTTATTTTCTGTAATATTATTTATTTTTAATCCACAGTATCTTTTACAAAGTTCTTGTGTTTTTACATTTACTACTAAACTATTTAAATTTGTTGGTAATTCAACTGTTTCAAGTGGTAATAATTCATGATTTGTTATTGCTGCAACTTCACGAGCAATTCCATAATGTCCCCATAAATCTGGTCTATTAGTAAGAGATTTGTTATCTATTTCAACAATAATATCATTAATTGGTAAAACATCTTTTATGTCAGTACCAAGAACTAAATCATCACTTAATTCAATTATTACTGAGTGATCTGTAGAAATTCCTAATTCATCTCCAGCACAAAGCATTCCTTCACTATCAAAACCAGCAATTTTTTTTGCAGTAATAGTGATACCTCCAACCATACCTCCTACTTTTACAAGAGGTGCAAGAAGTCCTTTTCGAACGTTTGGTGCACCACACAATATATCATAAGTGTTGGTTCCATCAGTTACTTTTAAAATATTATATTTATCTTTTTTAGGATGCTTTTCACATTCAATAATTTTAGCAACTACAACATCAGACATATCGCTACCTTTAATTTCAACGCCTTCTACTTCAGCAGTTCTAATAGTAAACTTGTCCCATAACTTTATCCAGTCAATAGTTTCACTATTTTTAATATATTTTTTTAATCTATTACATGATATTTTCATTTTTACCTCCTAATCGTTAAATTCTTGAAGATATCTTAAATCTCCAGAATTAAGTATTCGTATATCGTTTATTTTATATTTCATCATTGCAAGTCTAGATAAACCTAAACCAAAAGCAAATCCTGTGTAAACTTCTGGGTCGATTCCACTACCTTTTAAAACCTTAGGATGAATCATTCCACAAGGACAAAGTTCAATCCAACCACTGTTTTTACAAGTAGGGCATCCTACTCCACCACATATTAAACAACTACAATCAAGTTCAAAACCTGGTTCTACAAATGGGAAAAAGCCTGGTCTTAATCTTACTGCAACATCTTTTTGAAAAACTTCTTTTAGTAATTCTTTCATAACATAAATTAAATTATTTATAGATATATCTTTATCAATAACCATTCCCTCTAATTGATAAAAAGTATTTTCATGAGATGCATCTAAATCTTCATTTCTAAAACATCTTCCTGGTGCACATATTTTTATAGGTGCTCCATAAGACTCCATTGCTCTTATTTGATTAGTTGATGTTTGAGTTCTAAGAAGTAAACCATTACTTAACCAAAAAGTATCTTGCATATCACGTGCAGGATGATTTTTAGGTACATTTAATGCCTCAAAATTGTAATATTCGCTTTCCATTTCAGGTCCATTTACTATAGTAAAACCTAATCTTTTTAAAATATCAGTTACTTCTTTACTTACAATAGTTATTGGATGCATACTACCAAGGCTACTATAAGATGGTACAGTGTCATCAAAAATGTCTACCGAAACATTATTTAATTCTTCAAGTTTTTTTTCAATACTATTAGTAATAGTAACTTTTAATTGATTGAGTAATAAACCATACTTTTTCTTATCATCATTATTCATATCTCTTAATTTACTAAGTAAGCTAGCTAATTCACTATTTTTTCCAATATACTTAGCTTTTACATTCATTAAGTCTGCTTCTTTTTTACAAGAGCAAATTTCTTCTAATGATTTTTTCTCCATTTCTTTTAATTCTTTTTCCATAATTCTCCTTCTTTCTAAAATAAAAAAATCCATAAACATATTTAAGGACGAAGAATATCTCCGCGGTACCACCTTAGTTTATGAATTTTTATTCATACTCTTTATAAATTATAAGGGATTTATCCCTAACATTACTCCACAAACTGAAATTCATTATATTATTTTCTTAAAAATACTCTCAGCTATAATATTTTCTCTCTTAAAGTTTTTTAATATAACTACTTAATTTTGTATCAATGTAATATTAATCTTTTTTATCCATCCAGTTTTTGCCGTCTACTACACGAGCAACTAACATAGAACCAGATGTATCACCTACAACATTTAATAAAGTTGCTGGTGCGTCTATTATTGTAGCAATAATTGTTAGAATTGGCAAGGAAAATATTGGGTATCCCATTAAAGTTATAATTAACATTTCAGATATTGTTCCTCCACCAATTGGAACTGCAGTAACTAGTAATGTAGCAACTAGGGCAACTCCAAGAACTTGGGCAACTCCTCCAACTGATGCAATACTTGTTCCAAATAAACAAACTAAGAACATTATTTTAAATACACTACCGATTGTTGATCCATCTTTATGGAAACTTGTTCCAAGAGAAATAGTAGTTTCAGCTATATCATTTGATACACCAATTTTCTTAGCACATTCTATATTTACTGGCATACTAGCAGCTGATGAGCAAGTTCCAAGTGAAGTTGCAGTTACTGGTAATATGTTTTTCCAGAATGCTTTTAATCCTCTTTTTCCTCCTGCAATAAATGCATA
>JAVXUB010000036.1:0-5240 GCA_036642315.1 Bacilli bacterium | reverse complement strand
TAAATTGATTAAATAAAACTATAACACCAATTAATACAACAACTGATATACCACCAATAATTATTTTCTTTTTATCTAAATTCATCTAGACATTCCCTTTCTTTCATTTAATACATTTACTTTCTTAAGTTCTGCATCAAGTAACTTAATTTGTTTTAAAAACTTTTCTATCTCTACTTTTTTTAAATATTTACTATACTTATACATTAGTATATCTTCTAAACGATCAAGCTCTGTAAATGTTACTAAAATATCTCCTTCAGTAGTATCTTCATCACTTATTACATGACAAACTATACTAAGTAATCTTCGATATTGTTTTAAAAATTTACTTTTAACTACCATTGATGCAATATCATAATCTATTATACTAATTTCTTTTATACCATTACTTTTAGATAAAAATGAATATCCATTATATTCAGTTATATAAGTTACTTTTAATGTTTTTGAAATACTTTCTAATACATAATTATTCATAAGTATCTCCTATTAAATCAGGTCTAAGTTGAGTAGTTTTCTTTATTTGTTCATTCACCCTATATAAATCTATTTTTTTATGATCTCCATTTATTAATACAACAGGCACAGCTAAACCTCTATAAACACTTGGTTTAGTATAATTAGGATAATCTAAAAGATTATTATTAAATGATTCATCTATTAAACTATCCTTATTTATTACGCCTGGTATAAGCCTTGATATAGCATCTACTAATACCATTGCAGGAACTTCTCCTCCAGTAAGTACGTAATCTCCTATACTTATTTCTTCATCTACTAAAGTTTTAATTCTCTCATCAAAACCTTCATATCTACCACATAACAATATTAAATGTTTCTTTTTACTCATTTCAAGAGCCATACTTTGATTAAATGTTTTACCACTAGGTCCAAGCATAATAACATAAGAGTCTGGTTTTTTAACCTCATCTAAACAATTAAATATAGGTTCACATCTTAAAAGCATACCAGCCCCACCACCATAAGGAGTGTCATCTACTTGCTTATTATTTAAAGGCGAATATTCTCTAAAATCTATTAAATTAACAAAAAGTAATTTATTAAGAATTGCTCTTTTAATAATAGATTCACTGATAAAACCATCAAACATACTTGGAAAAAGTGTTAAAATATCAATTTTCATATAACCACATCCACATTCATTATAACTATAAAATTAAATTTTTACCATCAATTGTGTATAAAACCATATTGACTTTATCAAACTTTTCAATATATTCATCTATTAAAGGTATTAAAAATACTTTTTTACCACTAACTCTTACAAAATCATTTTTCTTTGATTTTAATATCTCAGTTACTTTACCAATAACTTCATCTTTATCCATTACGGTTGCATCCATTAAATCATCAATTAAATATTCAGATTCACTTAATACTAAATCACTTTTTTTAATATAAACATTCTTACCAATAAATTTATCTACTAAATTAATATCTTCAAAACCATTAAATAACACTAATTGGTATTGTTTATGTGGTCTTACACTTTTTATAGTTTCTTTTAAGAATTCTTCACTTACATAAAAGCTAAAGTTTTTTATAAATACTTTATCAATAAAAGTAAACTCACTTATTACTTTAAGTTCTCCTTTTATTCCATGAGTACTAACAATTCTTCCTACTAATAAATAATCACCCATTACTTACCTCATACATTAAAATACTTGCTGCAACGGAAGCATTTAAACTTTCACATTCATTATTTATTGGTATATTTACGAGTACATTACATTCATTTTTAACATATTCACTCATTCCAACACCTTCATTACCAATAACAAGAGCAATATTTTTACTTCTAACAGTTTTTATACTAACACCATTTACTACATCAGTTCCAACTATTTTTACCCCATCTTTTTTTAATTTAGGTAAATAACTAATTAAGTTTCTTCTTACTATATTAACATTAAAAATCATTCCTTCACTAGCTCTTATTACTTTATCATTATATTGATCTACTGAATCACTTGATAAAACAATATTTTTAAAATTGAAAGCTACTGCACTTCTTATAATAGTACCTAAATTACCTGGATCTTGTAATGCATCAATTATAAGTATATTACCATCTACTTTTTCTTCTTTAAAAAACTTTACTACTGCAGCAACTTCACTAATACTTTTTTGATTACTAATTTTTTTCATAATATCCTTAGTTACATAAAAGTCTGCATTTTTATCTACTGTACTTATTACTTCTACTATTAATCCACTTTTTATGGCTTCACTAACTAAATGATTTCCTTCAATTAAAAACACTTTTTCTTTATCTCTAACTTTTTTATTACTTAAAGATACCCAGTACTTTACTTTATTATTTTGTAAACTTGTTATTTCCATATTATTCTTTTAACTTCTTTCTAGCTTCCTTATATTTAGGGAAAGCCTCACTTACTAAATCCCAAAAAGCTTTACTATGATTAGCCTCATAAAAGTGACATAATTCATGTATTATAACATAATCAATTATATTAATATCTTTTTTTATTAACTCCGTATTTAATGTAACTATTTTCTTTTTAACATCACATACACCCCATCTAGTACTCATCTTTCTAGTTTTAAGTAAAAACTCTGGTAACCTAGCAAAACATTTTTTAGATAACTCTACTTCTTCATTAAATATTCTTAACATCTCTTTATTAGTAAACTTATTTAATTCATCAATACTTTTTACATGAACTTCTTTTTCATTAAAAGTTACATTTTCTACATCATCTATTACTATAAAATATTTTTTTCCTAAATAAAAATATTTATCATTATCTTTTACTTTATCTTCCATCTTCTCATACATTTTAATTATATCTTTAGAGTTTTTTTCCATTAACCTATATATTTCTCTTTGACTTACATATATTGGTACACTTACATATAGTTTTAAATCTTCTTTTACTCGAAAATAAATATTTTTAGTATTTTTTCTTATTAATTCAACCTCAATTGATAAACCATTCTCAAATTTATATTTCATTTCTTTAATAAATCTCTTATTTCTTCTAAAGTTTTAAGTTCATCACTCTTAACTGTTACTTTTACTTCTTCTTTCTTTTTAGGAGTTATTTTATTTAAGAATCTAACTACCATAAATAAACAAAAAGCAACGATTAAAAAATCAATTATAGTTTGAATAAATGCTCCATACATAATATTAGTATTTCTAAATGTAATAGAAAGATTAGAAAAGTTAACTCCTCCTAAAACTAAACCAATAATAGGGGTAAAAATATTATTAACTAATGAAGTTACTATACCAGAAAAAGCTCCACCAATTATTACACCTACTGCTAAATCAAGAACATTACCTCTTGATATAAACTTTTTAAATTCATTTAACATTTAATTCACCTTCCACATTAATATTACCATAGAAAACTATTTAAATAAATGAAAAAAAGTCTCAAAAAGACTTTTTAACTTTTTTGCTTATTTTTATAGTTTAGCTATAAAAAATGTATAAGCAAACCCCACAACTACTACCATTATTATAGTTAATACAAACAACGTAATAATAGTAAGTTTTCTACTTTTCTCATCATTCACATTAACCACCTCTACAGTATTATTATGAACAATAAATGAATTTTTATGTACTATATTTATATATTTTCTTTACCTAATAGAAAATCAATAACATTTATTTGTTTTATTCCATCATAATCATTATTATTATAATCCAAAGTAATTAAATATTTAGGATAATGATCGCTCAATGATTGTAGAGGTTTTAATTCTCTTTCTAATGTAGCACTATCAATAACACTTAAAGCGACTTGAATATATTTTAAATTATCATGATTTTCCACAACAAAATCTATTTCTAAATCATCACTTTTACCTATATATATTTGATATCCTCTTCTCTTTAACTCTAAGAACACAATATTTTCCAATATATGGCCTAAATCATTATCATAACTTTTACCTATTAAATATGTTCTAAAACCTAAATCAGATAAATAATATTTTTCTTGTGTCTTTAAAAATTGTTTTCCTTTTATATCATATCTACCTACTCTATATAATATAAAACTTTCTAATAAAGCATTAAGATAAACCTCAACCGTGTGAACAGAATTTTTTCGCCCATTAGATGCAAGCGTATCACTTATCTTTTTTTTAGAAAGATAAGTTCCAATATTATTAAATAAAAATTTAACAATACTATCCAATATTAAAGGATCAGTTATTTTATTTCTAGTAATAACATCTTTCATAATAATCGTATTATATACACCATCAATATATTTACGCATTAATTCTTTATCACCATCTAAATAAATTAAATAAGGAAAACCACCGTATTCTCTATAATTATTATATTTTTCTAACTTATCAGTTTCTCCATAAAATGATATATATTCCTTAAAAGATAAAGGTAAAACATGAAGTTCCATATATCTTCCAGTTAAATAAGTCGCTAGTTCTCCAGATAACATATAAGAATTAGATCCAGTAATATATATATCAAGATATTTTTTAAGTAAAAGACTATTTATACATCTTTCAAACTTATCTACCATTTGTATTTCATCCAAAAATATATAATTCATTTCGTTTTCTTTAGCATTTTCCAATATATAATTATGTAAAGTTTCCCAATCTAACAAATTTTTATTTATTACATCTTCAAAGTTTATTGAAATTATATTCTCTTTCTTAACTCCACTTTTTAACAAAAAGTTTCTATATTGTTCTAATATAGTTGATTTACCACATCTTCTTACTCCAGTAATAACTTTAATTATTTGCTTATCTCTTAACTTTTTTAAAAAGTCTAAATATTCATATCTTTCTATCACTATAATCACCTCTTAAATAATAATACTTAATTATCCACTTGTCAAGTTTTTGCTCGTTTGAGCAAAAACTTCCTATTTTCGACAAGTTTTTGCTCAAACATATTAGCAAACAAAAAATGTAAATAATTAAATTTACATTTTTGTAATATCTAAATTAATAATTTCTCCATTAATATCAGTTTCTAAAACTAAAGATTCATCATTAATAATATCTACTGCTAAAGTTTCATTTCTAATAAATTCATCAAACTCTTTTAATGCATCAGTTACTTTTTTACTACCATTATATGTAATAGTAATTCTATCACTTACATTAAAATCATGTTCTTTTCTTAAATTTTGAATTTTAGATACAAAATCTCTTGCTATACCTTCATTTATTAAAGATTCACTTAATGTAGTATTTAA
>JAVXUB010000035.1:0-5276 GCA_036642315.1 Bacilli bacterium | reverse complement strand
TTATCATTAATATTTATTAGTGTCAAAGCATTTTCTATAATATGACAATATATTTTAGAAACTTAATAATAAAAATATTAAAACTGTTGACAACATTAAGGATAAAGTATAATCTTTAGTTAAGAAAGGAATTTCAAATGATAAAAACAATTAAGAATTTTTTTAGAAAAATTCACAGTCGACTAATCGACTGGTGGATGGGGGAGGACTGTTAAAAAATAGTTCTTTTTATTTTAAATAAAAACCTCATAAACATTGAGTTTATAAGGCTTATAGAAAATATTATTATTATCTTTTTGAAAATTGTGGTGCACGACGTGCTTTTTTAAGACCATATTTCTTTCTTTCTTTAATTCTAGGGTCTCTAGTAATAAATCCAGCATTTTTAAGAATATGTCTATAGCTGTCATCTCTTGTTTGATCAGTATTAGCATCGAACTCTAATAACGCACGAGTTATTCCTAAACGAATAGCTCCAGTTTGTCCTGAGAATCCTCCGCCACTAACTTTAACATCAATATCAAATCTATTTTCATTTTCAGTTGCAACAAGTGGTTGTTTTAAATCCATTACTAATGTAGCAAATGGCATATATTCATTAACATCCATTCCATTAATAGTAATGTTACCAGTTCCTCCAGTTAATTTAACTTGAGCAATTGATCTTTTTCTTCTACCTGTAGCAGTCCATATTTGTTTCTTATTCATAATTCCTCCTAATCGATTTCCATTGCAATTGGTTTTTGAGCAGTATGTTTATGATCACTATCTCTATAAACAAATAACTTCTTAGCCATTGCTCTTCCTAGTCTACCGTTAGGAAGCATTCCATGAATTGCTCTTTCCATCATTTCTTCAGGATATTGAGCTATCATTACTTTTGCTGTTCTTTCTCTTAGTCCTCCAGGATATCCACTATGATTATAATATTTCTTATCTTCAAGTTTATTTCCTGTTAACTTAACTTTGTTTGCATTAATTACTATTACATAATCTCCACAATCAATATGTGGTGTAAACGTAACTTTGTTTTTACCACGTAGTATGTGTGCTGCTTTTGTAGCAACTCTACCAAGAGGTTTTCCCTCGGCATCAATTACATACCATTTTCTGTCAATATTTTCTTTTGTTTGCATAAATGATTTCATATTTTTTATTTCCTTCCATTAAGTTATTCATTTTAATTTTCCCACAACTAAATAAACAACATAAATAAAATGTACCAATTAAAATTATATGAGAAAAGAGACTATTTGTCAAACAAATTCATGCAATTTTGCGTTAAAAATGCACTTTATACAAATATAACCCAAAAGGAGGTGCTGTAGGGAGTTCAACTTTAGTTAAATAGTTATCTAACATATCTTTTAATTCTATTAAAGTAACCTTATCTTTATTAACTTCAAGCATTGCCCCTACCAAATTTCTTACCATATAACGATAAAAACCTACACCATTGAATTTTATAAAAATTGTATTATTAAATTTATATACATTAATTTTATTTATATGCGTTATATAATTTTCTCTAGACCCACTTATAAAATTTCTAAAGTCATGAGTTCCTACAAAAACTTTAGCTGCATCCCTTAACTTCTTTATATCAACTTTATATCTAGGCTGAAAATAGTAATTATCTTTTATAGTTTCATGTTTACCTACATTTATTTTATAAATATATACTTTACTTTTAACACTAAATCTAGCATGAAAAGACTCATCTACAACCTTAATATTTTTTACAAATACATCAGGTTTTACTAATAAATTAATCTTCTTTTTTAAATTCTTAACTTTCTTAGTTACGTCATAGTGAGCTACATAATTAACTCCGTGTACAGAAGCATCTGTTCTACCAGTTCCTTTAATTACAATATCTTCATTATATATTTTAGATAAAGATTCTTCCATAAAACCTTGAACATTTCTAACATTGTTTTGTCTTTGAAAACCATGAAACTTAGATCCATCAAAAGAAAAAGTTATCTTTATTCTCATTGTTTAATCCTATAAACAGCTTTTAAAAGTTCATTAAATTCAGTATAGTTTTCAACCATTATATTGTTAATTTGACACTTCTTAATAAAACTTATTATAGGTGGCATATCAACATATTTATATAATTCATAATTAAAAAAATCATTTGTTTCAAAAACTACTTCATCCTTGTTGATAACATATAAGTTATCAACAAGATTTAAGAAAAAATTAATATCTTTACTAACTAAAATAACTTTTTTATCATAAGTTACTAGTTTTTTAAATAAATTTTTAAAAAACAATAACTCTTTATTTAACATACCCTTTGTAAAGTCATATAATATTATTTCTTTTAAATAAAGCTTACTTGCTAAAATAACTTTAGATTTATCTTTAACTGATAATTCATTAAACTTCATATTTTTAATATTTTCATGAATCCCTACCATTTTTAAAGAGTCATCAGTTTTTTTAGTAATTATATCTCTAACTAATAAATTATTATAATCAACTGATTCAAAGTTTTCGCTTATTACTCCAATAATAGAGCCTTTTAATTTATTTATTTCCATAATTCACTTACCAGTTCTCTTTCATTATAAGAAACTTCACTTATAACTCCATATAGTTTTAATTGTGTTGATAAATCTACTATAAAAGGAAGTGAAAAACCTATTCTTTTTAATATTTTTTCTTCTTTTAATACATCTTTTACTTTGCCTTCTAATACTAATTCATCATTATTAAATACAAATATATAGTCACTTAATAATAATTCTTCCATATTACTAGTAATATTAATAAAATTTATTTTTCGAACCATCAATAAATCAATAATTGATTCTTTTTCTTCATTTGAAAAACTTCTTAATACATCATTAAAAACAATAGTTTTATTCTTAAAATAAGATATTTTACTTACTAATTCATCATATTTTATAAACCCATCTACTAAAGTATATTCACAAAATTTATCCAACAAAGTCTTATTTATATTATTACTTATTATAGAATAATTTATATTATTTTCAATTTTCATCATGTAGTACTAGGACTCCTTTTTTTAAAGTTTCATTCATATCAATAATTCTTTGATTAGTGCTTCCTCTAAACTTACAAGAAAAACTTTTTTTATTATTCATAAATGGTCCATCAATTAAAACATCTATATTAGATAAAAGTTTTAAATATTTATCTTTGTTTTTAATTAAGTCTTCATAAAGAAATCCAGTATAGGACCAAACATTTAAGCCTTTTTTATGGGCATATTCCGCAATTTTTGTTGCTGCTTCCACTTGAAAAAATGGGTCTCCTCCAGAAAGCGTAATTCCATCTTGAAATTCTAAATTATCAATTTCTTTATAAATATCTTCTAAAGAAACGGAATATCCACCTAACATATCATGTGTTTCCGGATTATGGCATTCCTTACAATTATGGCTACATCCTTGAAACCAAATAACTGATCTAATCCCTAAACCATCCACTATACTATCTTTTTGTATGCTTGAAGCTAATTGTACTAACATTATAATTCACTACTCCTTTTGTGTTTTTCTATAAGTTCATTTATTTTTATAAATCTATGATTTACTCCTGACTTTCCTATTTTATATCCAGTTTCTGAAGTTATTACCGAAGCTAACTCTTGAAAAGAAAGTTCCGGATATTTAAGACGCATTTCAACAACTAATAAAGTTTTTTCATCTAATAAATCAATCAAATTTTCTTCTTTTAAATATGTTATATTTTTTATTTGTTCAAGACCTGCTTTATATGTCTTTTCTTGATTCGCAATTTCACAATTATTTAATCTATTAACAGTGTTTTTATGATCCCTATATATTCTTATATCTTCAAAGTAAAAAAGCGATGACGTTGCTTGAAATAATCTAATTAAATCACTAATTGATTCTGATGCTTTAATATAAACTACATTTTTATATCCTCTTTTTATTAATTTTGCACCCATATCAAAGTAATTAACTATTTGTAATATTTGTTTAGCAAGTCTTTCTTTTCCTAAAATAAACTCTAAATGATATCCACTAGTACTTGGGTTTGATATGTTACCTACTGCTAAAAAAGCTCCTTTTAAATATGCAACTTTTTCTTCATCATTTACAAGCATATCTAAATTAATCTTTGACCCCATATTAATTGATTTTTTAATTTTTTCAAATTTTTCCTTTATAACTAAAATATATATTTGCTTTACTTTAAATCTTTTTTGCATTCTTATTATTATCTTAGGGCTAATTCCATAAATAACTTTAATTTCTGAATATATTTTTCTTGCAACTGATGCATTTTCAACAGTTATTGTTATATCACTATTACTTACCTTTGCTATACAATTTAAAAAAGCAATAAGTTCCCATTCAGACTCAACATTTTTTATGTCTTGTTTCGCTATTTCTTCTTTAATACTTGTAGTAAATGTCATTTTTTTGATCCTTCCATTAAATATGAGAATATTAAATAACCAGTTTTTAAAGAATCATGACGATACATTCCATTTTCTATTATAAAAAGTTTATCACTAATTACTTTTACTCCCATTGCATTTAGTTTTTCAGTATCAAGTAATACAGGATCTTTTTGTTCTTCATTAGCATACTTTAGAGCTAGTTTACTACTCATCACCGTATTATTTGCAATAACTACATCAATAGAATTAACTCCCAAATATTTTTCTAATACATTTATATGATCACTTACTGTAAATCCATCAGTCTCACCTGGTTGAGTAAATAAATTACATATATACATTCTTGGAGCTTTACTTTCATTTATAATTTTAACTAAATTTTTATCTACTAAATGTGGAGTAATACTAGTAAGTAAACTACCAGATGAAAATATAATTAAATCAGTCTCTTTTAATGCTTTTATAACCTCAGGATTAACTGTAAAATCTTTATCATAAGAAATACTTATTACTTGTTCAGCACATTTAGTAACCTTTTCTTCTCCTATAATCTTTTTACCTTTTTCAGTATAACCAATTAAATTAATATTGTCTTCGGTTAAAGGTAAAATATTTCCTTTTATATTAAGAAGTTTTCCAAAAATAGGAATTGCTTTTGTAAAGTTACCATTCATATCTATTAATGCTGTTAATAAAAGATTTTTTATAGAATGATCTCCAATAGTAGGAGATTTAGTAAACCTATAATTCATTAAATCTAATATTTCTGGTTCAGCATCAGACATAGCAAGCATAACTTTAGAAATGTCTCCTACAGCTGGTATATTTAATTCTTTACGTAACCTTCCCGTACTTCTCCCATTAT